>JAVJQK010000117.1 GCA_040218145.1 Sandaracinaceae bacterium
CGTCAAGATGGTCATGCCCGGCGACAACGTGCAGATGAAGGTCGAGCTGATCACGCCGGTCGCGATGGAAGAGAAGCAGCGCTTCGCCATCCGCGAGGGCGGCCGCACGGTCGGCGCTGGCGTCATCACCAAGATCACCCAGTAAGACGAGGCAAACACATGGCCACCAAGATCCGGATCCGTCTCAAGGCGTACGACCACCGACTGCTCGATCAGTCGGCCTCGGAGATCGTCGAGACCGCGAAGCGCACGGGAGCCCGCGTGGCGGGACCCATTCCTCTGCCCACGCGGATCAGCAAGTTCACCGTCCTGCGTGGACCGCACGTGGACAAGAAGAGCCGCGAGCAGTTCGAGATCCGGACTCACAAGCGCCTCCTCGACATCCTCGAGCCCAATCAGCAGACCCTCGAGGCGCTGATGAAGCTCGACCTGTCGGCGGGTGTCGAGGTCGAGATCAAGTCCTGAGGTTCCAGCCTGGGCTCGGGCCCAGGGGAGTAGCGAGATGGCCAAGGTTCCGGTCTACAACTTGAAGCGCGAGAGCGTGGGAGAGCTCGATCTCGCCGACGACGTGTTCGGCGGTGAGGTCAACGAGGCGCTCTTCTACGAAGTGGTGAAGGCTCAGCTTGCCTCCCGTCGTGCGGGCACCCACAAGGTGAAGAACCGCGCGGAAGTCCGGGGGACGAGCAAGAAGATGTATCGCCAGAAGGGCACCGGGCGCGCGCGCCACGGTGACGAGAAGGCGACGCAGTTTCGTGGAGGCGGTCGCGCCTTCGGCCCCAAGCCGCGTGATTACTCGTACAAGCCCCCGAAGAAGATGCGGAAGGGCGCGCTCAAGAGCGCCCTGGCGCTGAAGCTCAAGGAGGGCCGCCTCTTGATCGTCGACAGCTTCGAGCTGTCCGACATCAAGACCAAGGCGCTCGCGGGCGTCCTCAGCACCCTCGAGGTGCCGAAGAGCTCGCTGATCGTCGACGGCTCGGGCAACGAGAAGCTGCGCATGAGCGCGCGCAACCTCGCCAAGCATCAGTACCTGCCGCCGGAGGGGGTCAACGTGTACGACCTCCTTCGTCACGAGCACCTCATCCTCACCAAGGACGCGGTCGAGGCGTTGACCGCCCGCTGCAAGTGAAGAGGTCACGATGAACTCCGAACAGATCATCAGGCGCCCGCTGATCCTCACCGAGAAGGGGCAGCTCCTCCGCGAGGAGGAGAACAAGTACCTCTTCGAGGTCGATCAGCGCGCCAACAAGCAGCAGATCCGGGACGCCGTGGAAGAGCTCTTCGACGTCCAGGTCACCAAGGTGAACACGCTGATCGTGCGCGGCCGCATTCGCCGCCTGGGTCGGACCTTCGCCAAGACCCGCAACTGGAAGAAGGCCATCGTCGAGGTCGCCGAGGGCGAGACGATCGACTTCTTCGAGGAGGCCTGAAGCGATGCCCATCAAGAAGTTCAAGCCGACCTCTCCGGGTCGCCGATCCTACGAGAGCGCCGACAACAGCGATCTCACGCGGGGCGTCAAGCCCGAGCGTGCGCTGACCCAGGCGAAGCACTCGAAGGCGGGACGCAACAACCTCGGCCGGATCACGGTCCGGTTCCGGGGTGGCGGACACAAGCGCCGCTACCGCGTCATCGACTTCAAGCGCAACAAGGTGGGCGTGCCGGCCAAGGTCGACTCCATCCAGTACGACCCGAACCGCTCGGCGCGCATCGCGCTCCTGAAGTACGCGGACGGCGTGAAGACCTACATCCTCGCTCCCGACGGCCTCAAGGCCGGCGACAGCGTGGTCAGCTCGCGCAACGCCGACATCCAGCCCGGCAACGCGATGCCGCTCCGCTACATCCCGACCGGCACGCTGATCCACGCCATCGAGCTGAAGATCGGCAAGGGCGCGCAGCTCGTCCGCGCCGCGGGCACGGCGGCGCAGCTCATGGCCAAGGATGGCGACTACGCGCAGGTGCGGCTCCCCTCCGGCGAGGTCCGGATGGTCCACCTCAACTGCCGCGCCACCATCGGGCAGGTCTCCAACTCGCAGCACGCCCGCATCACGCACGGCAAGGCTGGACGCACTCGCTGGCTCGGACGCCGCCCGCACAACCGCGGCGTGACCATGAACCCCGTCGATCACCCGATGGGTGGTGGTGAGGGTCGCACCTCGGGTGGCCGGCACCCCTGCTCTCCGTGGGGGCAGCTCGCCAAGGGCCTGAAGACCCGCAAGAACAAGTTCACCAGCAAGTTCATCGTCCGCAAGCGCGGCAAGAAGTAGTCAGGGAGACCCATGGCACGTTCAATCAAGAAGGGTCCCTTCGTCGACGACCACCTGCAGAAGCACGTGGACAGCGCCGCGAAGGCAGGCGACCGCCGCGTCATCAAGACCTGGTCGCGTCGTTCCACCATCACTCCGGATTTCGTCGGGCTGACGTTCAACGTCCACAACGGCCGGAAGTTCGTGACCGTGTTCGTCACCGAGAACATGGTCGGTCACAAGCTCGGCGAGTTCGCGCCCACCCGTACGTTCGGGGGTCACGCGGCGGACCGGAAGGCCAAGAAGCGCTGAGGAAAGAGTCGCTCGACCACGGTAGGAGCGCGTGCTAGATCGCGCGCCTTTCCGCGGCGGGTCCTCTCCTCGAGGCTGAACGGGAAGATTTCAAGATGGAAGCCATCGCCAAAGCAAGGTTCCAGCGCATCTCGGTGCGGAAGGCTCGGACCATTCTCAACATGGTCCGCGGTCAGAACGTGGCCGAAGCGCTCGACGCGCTGAAGTTCACCCGCAAGGCGGCCGCGCCGATCGTCGCGAAGCTGATCGACAGCGCGATCGCCAACGCCCAGCAGAAGGATGACGCCGTCGATCTCGACGGGCTCGTCATCAAGGAGTGCTGGGCGGACAAGGCGCCCGACCGCTTCATGCGGCGCTGGCGGCCCCGCGCGATGGGTCGCGCCACGCGCATCGTCAAGGGAATGAGTCACATCACCGTCGTCCTCGGCGAGCGCGGAGAGGCTTGAGAACATGGGTCAGAAAACACATCCGTACGGATTCCGGCTCGGCGTCATCAAGACGTGGACCAGCAAGTGGTACGAGGACAAGCAGTACGCAAAGTGGCTGCACGAGGACCTCGCGATCCGGAAGCTGATCAAGAAGAAGCACGCTCACGCGGGCATCGCGGCCATCGAGATCGAGCGCGCGGCCAACAAGGCGAAGGTGATCATCAGCACCTCGCGGCCGGGCATCATCATCGGTAAGCGCGGCGCGGGCGTGGAGCAGCTCCGCACCGATCTCCAGAAGATCACGGAGAACGAGCTCTTCGTGGACATCCAGGAGGTCCGCAAGGCGGAGACCAACGCGCAGCTCGTGGCGGAGAACATCGCCACCCAGCTCGAGCGTCGGGTCGCCTTCCGCCGCGCCATGAAGAAGGCCGTGTCCACCGCCGTGAAGTTCGGCGTCAAGGGCATCCGCGTCTACGCGGGCGGCCGCCTCGGCGGCGGCGAGATCGCGCGGAGCGAGCAGTACCGCGAGGGTCGCGTTCCGCTTCACACGCTCCGGGCCGACATCGAGTTCGGTCAGGCCACCGCGAAGACCACGCAGGGCACCATCGGCGTCAAGTGCTGGATCTTCAAGGGCGAGGTCCTCCCGCAGCGGCGTCCCCGCATCGGGTCCTGAGGAGATAGGCCATGTTGCAGCCCAAGCGAACCAAGTTCCGCAAGCAGATGACCGGCCGCCTCAAGGGCAAGGCCCACCGCGGCAGCGACGTCGACTTTGGCGACTTCGCGCTGCAGGCCACCGGTCGCGGTCGCGTCAGCGCGCGGCAGATCGAGGCGGCTCGTATGGCGATCCAGCGGACCGTCAAGCGCGCCGGCAAGCTCTACATCCGCGTCTTCCCGGACAAGCCGGTCACCAAGAAGCCGCTCGAGACTCGGATGGGTAAGGGGAAGGGCGCCGTCGACCACTGGGTCGCGCTCGTCCGCCCCGGCAAGGTCCTCTACGAGATCGAGGGAGTTCCCGAGGAGCTCGCCCGCGAAGCGTTCCGCATCGCCGGTCACAAGCTCCCCATCGCCACGCGCTTCATGACGCGGGAGGAGCAGCTGTGAATGCCTCCGAGCTGAGAGACCTCGCCGACGGCGAGCTTCTGGAGAAGGAGCGCGAGCTTACGCGCGAGCTCTGGAAGACCAAGATCGACAACTTCACCAACCAGCTCGACGACTCGGCGAAGATTCGCCGCCTCCGTCGGGCGATCGCTCGGGTCAAGACGATCATGACCGAGCGCGCGAAGCAGAGCTGAGGGTACGACGATGGGTGAGCCTACTCCGAAGAAAGAAGCGGTCCGCGGCGCTCGTCGCCGTCTCGTCGGCCGTGTCGTCAGCGACACCAAGAACGAGGGTCGTGCCAAGAAGACGATCGTCGTCGAGGTGAGCCGTCGCTTCCGTGACCCGGTCTACGGGAAGTACGTCAAGCAGCGTAAGAAGTTCCACGCGCATGACGAGAAGGAAGAGTTCCGTACCAACGACCTGGTCGAGATCCGCGCGTGTCGCCCCCGCTCCGCCACCAAGCGGTGGGAAGCGATCCGCCTGATCGAGCGCCCGGTGGAGGTGTAGCGCCATGATTCAGGTCGAGACCGAGATGGACGTCGCCGACAACAGCGGCGCCAAGCGAGTAGCGGTCATCAAGGTGCTCGGTGGCAGCCGCCGCCGGTACGCGGGCCTCGGTGACATCGTGGTCGTCTCCATCAAGGAGGCGCTCCCCACCGCGCGCGTGAAGAAGGGCGACGTCGCCAAGGCGGTCGTGGTCCGGACCAAGCGCGAGTACCAGCGCGAAGACGGCAGCTACATCAAGTTCGACACGAACAGCGCCGTGATTCTCAACGCGAACCTCGAGCCGATCGGCACGCGCATCTTCGGGCCGGTGGCCCGTGAGCTCCGCGTCAAGCGCTTCATGAAGATCGTCTCGCTCGCGCCGGAGGTGGTGTGATGGGACAGCGACTCAAGAAGGACGACATGGTCGTCGTCATCGCCGGCCGCGACAAGGGCGCCCAGGGCCGCGTGCTCAAGGTCATGAAGGACCGTGAGCGCGTGCTGGTCGAGGGCATCAACGTCGTGCGTCGTCACACGAGCCCCACCCCGCAGAACCCCGAGGGTGGGATCATCGAGAAGGAGCTCCCGGTCCACGTCAGCAACGTGATGATCTGGGACGACAGCGCCGAGACTCGCACCCGCGTCCGCTACGAGACGGACGACGAGGGGCAGAAGACGCGCGTCACCGTCAAGGGTGGCAAGAGCCTCGACTGAACACCAAATGCGCTCTCCGCGCTCCCCCAGGTGGCACGTCCCGCTCGACGCGCCGGGGAAACCGAGTAAAGAGAGCCGCTTCGGGGCAGGGCTGGTGCCCCGAGAGGATTTGACCGATGAGTGATACGCAGAAGCCTCGGCTCGCCGAGAAGTACAAGTCCGAAGTCGTCCCCGCTCTGATGAAGGAGTTCGGGTTCGACAACCCGATGCAGGTGCCGCGCCTGCAGAAGGTCGTGATCAACATGGGCCTCGGTGAGGCCGTCCAGAACGCGAAGCTGCTCGACAGCGCCGTCGAGGAGCTGACCGCCATCGCCGGGCAGAAGCCGGTGATCACGCGGGCTCGCAAGTCGATCGCGAGCTTCAAGCTTCGCGAGAACGCGGCCATCGGCTGCATGGTGACCCTGCGCCGCTCGCGCATGTGGGAGCTCGCCGACCGGCTCATCTCGGTCGGTCTCCCCCGCGTCCGCGACTTCCGCGGCGTCAGCGCCAAGGCCTTCGACGGCCGCGGCAACTACACCCTCGGTGTCCGGGAGCAGATCATCTTCCCGGAGATCAACTACGACAATGTCGACAAGATCAAGGGCATGAACATCACGTTCGTGACCACGGCGGAGACGGACGAGCACGGCCGCGCCCTCCTCAAGGGCCTGGGCATGCCGTTCCGGAAGTGAGAAGGACAGGACGATGGCCAGCGCCCGCATGTTCGCGAAGTTGAACCGTAAGCCCAAGTTCAAGGTGCGTCACCGCAACCGTTGCAAGGTTTGTGGACGTCCCCGGGGCTACTACCGGAAGTTCGAGCTCTGCCGCATCTGCCTCCGCAAGTACGCGCTGCAGGGCGACGTTCCCGGCGTCACGAAGTCGAGCTGGTAGGAGAATACCGCCATGATGACCGATCCCATCAGTGACCTTCTCGCGCGCATCCGCAACGCGATCCTGGCCCGCCAGGACCGCACCGAGGCGCCGCTCTCGAAGCTGAAGGTGAACATCGCCGAGATCCTCAAGGAAGAGGGCTACATCTCGGACTACAAGGTCGACGAGTCCGGCTTCGGCAAGGTCGTCCTGTTCCTCAAGTACGGCCGTGACCGCCAGAGCGCGATCGCCGGCCTGCGCCGCAAGAGCCGCCCGGGTCGCCGGGTGTACGTCGGCTACCGTGACATCCCCAAGGTCCACAACGGCCTGGGCGTCGCGATCATGTCGACCTCCAAGGGCGTGATGACCGACCGGACCGCCCGCGAGACCAAGCTGGGCGGCGAGATCCTCTGCGAGGTTTGGTGATGACCGAACAGACCGAAGAGATGCGCGTCTCTCGCGTGGGCAAGCGGGCCGTCCCGGTCCCGGCCGGCGTGACCGTCGAGATCCTCGACGGCAACAGCGTCAAGGTGAAGGGCCCGAAGGGTCAGCTCGAGCGGACCTTCCACCACGAGGTCAAGGTCGAGAAGACCGACGAAGGCTACGTGGTCCTGCCGAGCGGCAGCCCCAAGCGCTTCGCACAGTTCCAGGGCCTCAGCCGCGCGCTGCTCCGCAACATGGTTCAGGGCGTCAGCGAGGGGTACAAGCTCTCGCTCGACCTCTACGGCGTCGGCTACCGCGCCACCGTGAGCGGTCAGGACCTGACGCTCAGCCTGGGCCTGTCGCACCAGATCGCGCACACCCTCCACCCGAACGTCTCGGCGAAGGTGGAGACCATCGACGAGGGCGGCACCAAGCGTCCGCGTCTGCACCTCGAGTCCTTCGACAAGGAAGCGCTCGGGCAGCAGGCCGCCCAGATCCGTTCCTACCGTCCGCCGGAGCCGTACAAGGGCAAGGGCGTCCGGTACACCGGCGAGCGCATCCGCGAGAAGGCCGGCAAGGCAGGAGCCTGATCATGAGCATCACGAAGAGCGACAGCCGGCTTCGCCGCAAGAAGCGCATCCGCAAGAAGGTCAACGGAACCCCGGAGCGGCCCCGCCTCTCCATCTTCCGGACGGCCAAGCACATCTACGCCCAGGTCATCGACGACGTGGACGGCAAGACCCTGGCCACCGCCTCGACCCTCTCGAAGGACGTCAAGGGCGAGGTCTCCGAGGCGAACAAGACCGAGGCCGCCAAGAAGGTGGGCGCGGCGATCGCGAAGGCCTGCAAGGACAAGGGCATCGAGAAGGTCGTGTTCGACCGCAACGGCTTCATCTATCACGGTCGCATCCGCGCTCTCGCCGAAGGCGCGCGCGAAGCCGGCCTGAGCTTCTGAGGAATCGAGAACCATGCGTCCCATCATCGATCCCAACACCCTCGAAGACCTCCAGGAGCGGGTGATCCACATCAACCGCGTCGCCAAGGTGGTCAAGGGCGGCCGTCGCTTCAGCTTCAGCGCCCTCGTCGTCGTCGGCGACCAGAACGGTCACGTCGGCGTCGGTCTCGGCAAGGCCAACGAGGTGCCCGACGCGATCCGCAAGGGTAACGAGCGGGCCAAGAAGAACCTGGTCAAGATCCCCCTCGTCAACGGGACCATCCCCCACAAGGTGAACGGTCACGTCGGCGCGGGTAAGGTCCTGCTCCGCCCGGCCGGCGCCGGTACGGGCGTCATCGCCGGCGGCGCGGTCCGCGCCGTCGTCGAGGCGGCCGGCATCAAGGACGTGCTGACGAAGATCCTCGGCACGACCAACCCGCACAACGTCGTCCACGCCACGATGGACGCGCTGACGCAGCTCGAGGACGCCCACGCGGTGGCCGCTCGCCGGGGCAAGCCGGTCGAGGAGCTGTTCGCCCGCTGAGGCGGCGGCTGGCTAGAGAGAAACGGAAGAGACGATGAAGCCGAAGCTCAAAGTGGTCCAGGTTCGGAGCGAGATCGGTCGACCCGAGACGCAGCGACGCACCCTGAAGGGGCTCGGCCTGCGTGGGCCGAACACCGAGGTTCTCGTCGAGAACACGCCCTCGTTCCGCGGAATGATCAAAAAGGTGATCCACCTCGTGTCGGTGGAGGAGTCCGATGGCTGAAGAAATCAATGAAGTTCCGATCCTCTCGCGCCTTCGTGCGCCGGAGGGTGCGACCCACAAGAAGAAGCGGGTCGGCCGCGGCATCGGCTCCGGGCTCGGCAAGACGGGCGGGCGTGGTCAGAAGGGCCAGAAGGCCCGTCAGCCCGGTCGGATCCACAAGCTGAACTTCGAGGGCGGCCAGATGCCGCTCGCGCGTCGGCTGCCGAAGCGTGGGTTCCACAACCACTTCGAGACCCTCGTGGCCGAGGTGAACGTGCGCGATCTCGCGAAGTTCGACGACGGCGCGACGGTCGACGTGGAGGACCTGATGGGCCGCGGTCTCATCAAGGGCTTCTTCCACGAGGCGAAGATCCTCGGCAACGGCGAGCTCGACAAGAAGCTCAAGGTCTGCGCGCATCGCTTCAGCAAGGGCGCGCGCGAGAAGATCGAAAAGGCCGGCGGCGAGTGTGTCGAGCTCAAGCCCGAACAGCGTCGCTTTGAAGAGGGGACGGCCAGCGAATAGGCTCCCGCCGCCGGGTGTAGCCCGGCGGTGCCTTCGCCTTTCCGGCTCTCCAATCAGCCCCAGCCTCTTTAGGACCCCCGCATGAGCGCCTTTGCGAACATCGCGAAGATCCCGGAGCTTCGCCGCCGCATCCTCTTCACCTTGGGGATGCTCGCGGTCTATCGGATCGGCATCTTCGTCACGACGCCCGGCGTCGACCGCAACGTGATGCGGGAGTACGTCCAGCAATCGTCTGGGACGTTCCTCGGCATGTTCAACCTGTTCTCGGGCGGCGCCCTGGAGCAGATGTCGATCTTCGCCCTGGGCATCATGCCCTACGTCTCGGCGAGCATCATCCTGCAGCTGATGACCGTCGTCGTCCCGCAGCTCGAGGAGCTGCGCAAGGAGGGCGAGGCCGGTCAGCGCAAGATCAACCAGTACACGCGGTACGGGACGATCCTGCTCTCGGTCATCCAGTCGATGAGCATCGCGATCTGGCTCGAGAGCCTGAACGCGCAGATGACGGGTGGCGACGTCGTCCACGATCCGGGCTGGGGCTTCCGCTTCCTGACCGTGGTCTCGCTGACGACCGGCACCGCCTTCATCATGTGGCTCGGCGAGCAGATCACCGAGCGCGGCATCGGCAACGGCATCTCGCTCATCATCTTCGCGGGCATCGTCGCCGGGCTGCCGGACGCGGCGTTCCAGACCTTCAAGCAGGTCGAGATCGGGCAGATCGAGCCGGTCACCCTGTTGATGATCAGCGGCATCGTGCTCGCGGTCATCGGGATCATCTGCTTCTTCGAGCGTGGCCAGCGGCGCCTCCCCATCCACTACGCCAAGCGCATGGTGGGCCGGAAGCTCTACGGCGGGCAGACCAGTCACCTGCCGCTGCGCGTGAACATGAGCGGCGTCATCCCGCCCATCTTCGCCAGCTCGCTCCTGATGTTCCCGAAGACCCTCGCGGACTACAACATCCCGGGCATGGCCGACGTCAACGACATGCTGACGCCCGGCACCTGGCAGTTCACGACCGTCTACGTCGTGATGATCATCTTCTTCTGCTTCTTCTACACGGCGGTCACGTTCCAGCCGGTCGAGGTCGCGGACAACCTGAAGAAGCAGAACGCGTTCATCCCGGGCGTTCGCCCCGGCAAGCAGACCGCGGACTACATCGACCGCGTCGTCACGCGCATCACCGTCATCGGCGCCATCTACGTGGCCGCGGTGTGCACCGTGCCGGACGTGCTGCGGGTGTACTTCGCCGTCCCGTTCTACTTCGGCGGCACCTCGATCATGATCGTCGTCGGCGTGGCGCTCGACACGGTCAGCCAGATCGAGTCCCACCTCATCACGCGCCACTACGAAGGCCTCACCGGGCCGAAGGGTCCGCGGATTCGCGGGCGGCGGGGGTGATCGCGTGGACCTGATCCTCTTCGGACCGCCCGGCGCGGGCAAGGGCACCCAGGCCAAGATCCTGGTGGAGACGCTCGGGATCCCCCAGATCTCGACCGGCGACATGATGCGCTCCGAGCGAGCGAGCGGCTCCGACCTCGGTCAGAAGTTCGACTCCTACATGAAGGACGGCAAGCTCGTCCCCGACGCCTTGGTGCTCGAGCTGTTCGAGAAGCGGCTCAAGCAGTCGGACGCATCCGACGGCGCCATCTTCGACGGCTTCCCCCGGACCGTCGCCCAGGCGGAGGCGCTCGACTCGACCCTCTCCAAGCTGGGACGTAGTGTCGACCACGTCGTGGCGCTCGAAGTGGACGAGGACACCATCGTCGAGCGCATCACGGGTAGAAGAACGTGCCTGAGCTGTGGACACGCGTACCACATGCGCTATAGTCCGCCCCCTCCGTCGGGAGAGTGCGTCGAGTGTGGGAGCTCCGAGATCGTCCAGCGCAAGGACGACACCGAAGAGAAGGTCCGCACCCGCTTCGCGGCGTACCAATCCGACACCCTGCCCATCCTCGAGCATTACGAGCCGAAGGGCGTGGTCGCCAAGATCGACGGCGA
This sequence comes from Sandaracinaceae bacterium, assembly GCA_040218145.1. GTDB lineage: Bacteria > Myxococcota_A > Polyangia > Polyangiales > Sandaracinaceae > JAVJQK01. The sequence continues at coordinate 10,747 of JAVJQK010000117.1, forward strand.
GGGCAGCGTGGAAGACATCACCAACCGAATCCTGGGCGTCCTCGGCAGCTGAGGCCCTCGTATCTGAGACCAGGAAGAAGTAGGAGCGAACGGGAACCCAGAGGACAGGTGTGAGCGAGCTCGAGGGGATCATCGATGAAGCCCTTCCCCGCGGGCTCTATGCGGTGAGGCTGGACGACGGACGAACGATCCGCGCCACCCTCAGCACCCAGGCCAAGCGAATCACGGTCAAAGTCCTCCCGGGAGATAGAGTGCTGGTCGAGATCAGCACCTACGACCCCAGCCGCGGAAGAATCAAAGCACGGCTCTGAGCCATCCAATCAGGCCGCGCGGAATCATCAGAGAGAGTACCTAGAGAGGCGAGTCATGAAGGTGCGACCCAGCGTCAAGAAGATCTGTGACAAGTGCAAGATCGTCCGCCGCAAGCGCGTCGTGCGGGTGATCTGTGACAACCCGCGTCACAAGCAGCGTCAGGGCTGACGGCTCCGGCCGCACCTAGGCTCGAAAGAACGGAAACGCATCCATGGCACGTATCGCCGGCGTCGACCTTCCCGGTCGCAAGCACATCATCATCTCGCTCCAGTACATCTACGGGATCGGTCCCCATCGGGCCAAAGTCATCTGCCAGAAGGCGGAGATCTCGGAGACCAAGAAGGCGGACGACCTCGACGAGAACGAGGTGCGTCGCATCCGCGAGGTGATCGACGCGACCTTCAAGGTCGAGGGTGACGCTCGCCGTGAGAAGGCGATGAACATCAAGCGGCTGATGGACCTGGGCTGCTACCGCGGCCTGCGTCACCGCCGTGGGCTGCCCGTACGCGGTCAGCGGACGCACACGAACTCTCGCACCCGCAAGGGCCCGCGTCGCGGCGCCGTGCGTCGTTGAAGGATCGGTAGGAGCACGAGATGGCCAAGCCCAAGCAGCAGCGTGGCGGTAAGCGCAAGGCGAAGAAGAACGTCGCCAACGGCATCGCCCACATCCAGTCGACCTTCAACAACACGATCGTCACGATCACCGACCTCAATGGGAACGTGGTCAGCTGGTCGTCGGCCGGCGCGCGTGGCTTCAAGGGCTCGCGCAAGAGCACGCCCTTCGCCGCGCAGCTCGCGGCCGAGGACGCGGCGCGCAAAGCCCAGGACCACGGCATGCAGTCGGTCGCCATCTTCGTGAAGGGCCCCGGCGCCGGTCGCGAGAGCGCGCTCCGCGCGTTCCAGTCGGTCGGCATGCGCGTCACCCTGATCCGTGATGTGACCCCGATTCCCCACAACGGCTGCCGCCCGCCCAAGCGCCGCCGCGTCTGAGAAGTAGATAGGAACCGAGAACCATGGCTCGCTACACCGGACCCTCCTGCAAGCTCTGCCGTCGTGAAGGGCTCAAGCTCTTCCTCAAGGGCGAGCGCTGCTACACCGACAAGTGCTCGTTCGACCGGCGGCCCTACCCGCCCGGTCAGCACGGCCAGCGCCGCATCAAGTTCACCGAGTACGGCATCCGCCTTCGCGAGAAGCAGAAGGTTCGCCGCATCTACGGGATGCTCGAGCGCCAGTTCCGCAGCTACTTCGAGAAGGCGGACAGCACCAAGGGCGTCACGGGCGAGAACTTCCTCGGCCTGCTCGAGCGTCGGCTCGACAGCGTGTCGTACCGCCTGGGCTTCGCCTGGACCCGGTCGGACGCGCGTCAGCTCGTTCGGCACCGTCACGTGCAGGTGAACGGCAAGACGGTCAACATCCCGTCTTACCTCGTGAAGCCCGGTGACAAGATCACCATTCGCGAGCGCAGCAAGCAGAAGGGCCGCATCCTGGGCGCGCTCGAGGGCGTCGACCGGCGCGGTGTGCCGGAGTGGCTCGAGCTCGACAAGGAGAAGCTCGAGGGCACCGTCAAGACGATGCCGAACCGCGAAGAGATCACGCTCCCCATCCAGGAGCAGCTGATCGTCGAGTTCTACTCGCGCTAGAGCGTCTCGAGGTAGGACGCGTTTCGAGACGAAGCGCGTCCGCCGACGCCCAGGCCACACAGCCCCGCACCGCCGATAGAGCCGCCGGAGAAGATTCATGTCCGAGACCCAGTCCACGCAGAGTCAGTTCATCGCCCGCAACTGGCGTGACCTCATCAAGCCGAAGAGCGTGCCCGTCGATCAGGACAGCCTGACCGACTACTACGGCAAGTTCGCCTGCGAGCCCCTCGAGCGGACCTTCGGCACCACGCTGGGCAACGCGCTTCGTCGCACGCTGCTCAACTCGCTGCAGGGCGCGGCCATCACCGCGGTGAAGATCGACGGCGCGCTCCACGAGTTCACCTCGGTGCCGGACGTCGTCGAAGACGTCACGGACATCGTGCTGAACCTCAAGGAGGTCGTGGTCCGGGCGCACACCCCGAAGACCCACACCGTCCGCATCGAGAAGGAAGGCCCGGCCGTGGTCACCGCGGGCGACATCCAGGTCTCCGACCAGGTCGAGATCCTCAACCCCGACCACGTCATCTGCAGCGTCTCCAAGGGTGGCCGCTTCAGCGCGGAGCTCACCATCAACGTGGGCCGCGGCTACGTGCCCGCCGAGCGCAACAAGGCGCCGGGCCAGCCCATCGGCACCATCGCCATCGACGCGCTGTTCTCGCCGATCAAGAAGGTGAACTACACGGTCACCAACGCCCGCGTCGGCCAGATCACCGACTACGACAAGCTCACCCTCGAGGTGTGGACCAACGGGTCGGTCAAGCCGCAGGACGCCGTCGCGTACGCCGCGAAGATCCTCAAGGACCAGCTCACCATCTTCATCAACTTCGAGGAAGAGGACGAGAGCCTCGTCCGCGAAGAGGAGGAGGAGGAGCCGCTCAACGAGAACCTCTTCCGCTCGGTGGAGGAGCTCGAGCTGTCGGTCCGCTCGGCGAACTGCCTGCAGAACGCGAACATCCACATCATCGGCGAGCTGGTGCAGCGCACCGAGGCCGAGATGCTCAAGACGAAGAACTTCGGCCGGAAGTCCCTGAAGGAGATCAAAGAGATCCTCGCGGACATGGGGCTCTCCCTCGGCATGAAGATCGACAACTGGCCGCAGATGCTGGAGCGCTGGAAGTCCCAGCAGAACAACGGCTGACGAACCAAGCGGCGCCCGTGGCGCCGCGTTCATTCGAGGAATCCTCCCATGCGACATCGGAAGGCTGGTCGAAAGTTCGGCCGCAACACTTCGCACCGGCGGGCCATGTTCCGGAATCTCACCGGCAACCTGGTGCTGCACGAGCGCATCGAGACCACCGAGGCGAAGGCCAAGGAGCTGCGCCGGATCGCCGAGCGCATGATCACCCGCGCCATCCGCCTGGGTGACGACCTCACGGTCGACGTGCAGAAGCTCGACGACGAGGAGCGCTCCCGCGTGCTCTCGCGCCGGACCCACGCGCAGCGTCAGGTCGCGCGCTTCGTGCCGCGTCGCCTCGTGCGCACGAACCCGGACGGCACGACCGACGAGATCGACATCGTGCACAAGATCTTCCACGACATCGCGCCGCGGTACGTCGAGCGTGCCAAGGCCGACAAGGGTGGCGGATACACCCGGATCACCAAGATGCTGAGCCGCAAGGGCGACAACGCCCCGATGGCGCTCATCGAGATCCTCGAGGGCGAAGAGGTCGAAGCCTAGGCTTCCGCACCGACGCTCGCGTCCGAAGCGCGCCGACGGGATCCTCCCGCCGGCGCGTTCTTGCGTTCAGAACAGGAACAGCCAGGCGCAGGCGAGGCTGAGCAGGGCGAGCACGAAGAACGCCGCCACGAGCGCCCCCACCCAGACCGCGCGCGCCACCGGCAGCACCGGCGCGGTCGAGGTGTGCCCCGAGAACGGGGAGCGCTCGGCGGGGGCGGACGAGGCGACGCTCGCGGCGAGCTGCGGCGCCGAGCCACCACCCCGCCGCCTCAGCTCCGCCGCCCGGTCGGCGTTGGCCCAGACACCCGGCGCCATCGCGTAGGGACGCCAGCGCGGCTTCGGGCCGCGGTCGGGACCCAGGCCCGCCACGACCGGCTCGCTCGGCGGCTCGGGAGCGCTCTGTGGCGCCGTCGGCGGCGCGGGGCGCGGATCGTCGACGGCCACCTGCGCGCGCCGACGTCGTCGTGGCTCGCGGTCCCGGAGGTCGCGCACCACCTGGCCGAGCGCGCGGCGCGCCGACGCGACCGATGTCAGCGGCGCGAGGGCCTCGGCCAGCGCTCCCGCGTCCTGGAAGCGGTCTTCGGGGCGGCGCGCGAGGAGGCGCTCGACGATCATCGACATGGACTCGGGGAGATGGGGCGCGACCTCGCGAATGGGGGTTCGACGGCCCTCGCTGAGCGCCATCATCGCCGCCACGTCCGTCGCCCCTCGATAGGGCCGCTGGCCCGCGAGGCACTCGAAGAGCACCACACCGAGCGAGAAGAGGTCGCTGCGCGGGTCGTTTCGCGTGACCCCCTCGAGCTGCTCCGGCGCCATGTACCAGACGTTGCCCCGCACGTGCTCGCTCCGGGTCAAGGGCGACTCGTTGAGCGCCTTCGAGATGCCGAAGTCCGTGAGCTTCACGTCGCCATCGAGGCTCACCATGATGTTCGCGGGCGAGACGTCCCGGTGCACGACGACGCCCAGCCGCCCGCCGCGGGTGTGGGCGTGCTGCAGCGCCTCGGCGATCTCCATCCCGAGCAGCGCCACGAGCTGGACGGGGACCTGTCGCGGCTCGGGCAGGACGCGGAGGAGCCGGCGCAGGTCCATCCCCTCGACCAGCTCCAGCGCCAGGTAATGGCAGCCGCCGTCCGAGCCGAAGTCGACGACCCGGGTGACGTTCCGGTGCGACAGCGACGCCGCCACGCGCGCCTCGCGCTCGAAGAGCTTCACGAAGTCGCGGTCGGTCGAATACGCCGGCAGCACCCGCTTGACGCACACCCGCTGCTCGAACCCCCCGGGCCCTCGCCGCACGCCCTCGAACGCCTCGGCCATGCCTCCTGCGCCCAGGCGCCGCTCGATCTCGAACGGGCCGATCCTCTCTGGCCCGCTTTTCAGTTGTCGTTCGACCATCCCTCTACCTCCACGCTCGCCGGCTCATCGGCGAAGGGAGGCAGCGGTTGCGTGGGATTCGCCACGTCGAGTCGCGCGCGCCGCGGAGTTACCCCGGGAGGGTCTGATCGGCGAGCGTCACGTCGGCCTCGGGCAGGCTTGGCGCCTCGAGGGTCTCGTCCAGGGTCGTGTCGTCCAGCGCGGGGTCGACGGCTTCCGTTCGCCGGGGGCGCCACAGGAGCGCGAGCCCCAGGAGGACCATGATGCCGGCCGCGGCGAAGCCCCAGCGCTCTCGGGCGGTTCCGCGGGCCGACGCCCTGGCCGTGCTCGGCACCGAGGCGAGCGCCGCCACCGCGGCCTCGTCCGTGGGGTGTGCCTCGTAGTGACGGGCGTCCAGCACGCCCCGCGCTCGGTCGAGCTCCGCCTGCGCGCGACCGACGGCGCCTCGCCAGGCGCTCGCCCGCGGGTGCTCCGGCGCCAGCCGGAGGGCGCGTCGATGTGCCCAGGCGGCGTCGGCAAAGCGCCCCTCTTCGAGCCACGCAGACCCGAGCTGAGCGTAGCCTTCGGCCACCGGATCGGCGGCCTCGAGCTCGGGCGCGCGCGCGAGCACCGCGTCGAAGCGAGCGCGCATCGTCTCCAGATCGCCAGCGTCTCGCGCCGCGATGCCTTCGTCCAGCGCCGCGCGCACCGGGGCGAGCCGGCGCGCGTCGACGTGCTCGTAGAGCTGCTCGGTCAGGCGTCGCCAGCCCCACTCCCGCGGCGCGTGCTCGCCCGTCTCGTTGTGGTGAGCCGTGCGCAAGATCCAGATCGCGTTGCCGCCGTACTGCTCCATCGCCCAGCGCGCGGCGTGCCGGACGCTGCGGCGCTCGCTGTCGACGTAGGAGACGATGACGCGCATGGCGCTCTGCATCCGGATCGACGCGTAGGCGCGCAGCACGTCGGGGAGCTGCGCCTCGTCGAGGGATTGCACGACGCGTCCCGGGTCCTCGGCCCCGAGGTGCTCGACGGCCCAGCGTGACCAGCGGCGCACGTAGCGGTCGTCGTGCCCGCGCGCCGTGATCGCGGCCGCCAGCACGCCCGCTCCGCGCCGCCGCACCCAGTTGCGCGCTTCGGGCAGCCACAGACCCTCGTCGAGCGCGATCACGCGGAAGGCGAGGGTGTGGGCGGCGTGGGTGCCGATGTGTTCGAGCGAGCGAAAGAGCAAGAGCGGCTCGGCCATCAGCCGCACGCGCAGCCGCTCCATGTCGATGGTGTGGGTCTGGTTCAGCTCGACCAGCACGCCGGGCGCGATGTCGGGGTCCTCGCCCTCGGCCGGGCTGCCGTGTCGGCGAAAGCGGTTGAGGATGTCGCTGGCCCAGTTACGGGGAGGGCGGCTGCGGCTCAGGCTCTCCAGGCGCGCCTCGATGGCGGGGAGGTCGTCCTCGCTCAGCCCGGTCAGCGTGTCGTAGGCGGACTGGCGCGCTTCGGCGTCCTCACCGACGAGCTGGGCGCCGAGGGTCTCGAGGCGAGCGACGTCCTCTTCGTCGGGCTGGGCCGCCGCGACGCCGCGGAAGGGAGCGCAAGCCAGCACGCAGAGCGCGAGGATCAGCGCGCCCACCCTGGCTCGCGGGCGGGGGCAGGGGCCTGACCCGCGGATCAGCGGGTCACGATCCGGAAGTCGGGATATTCGCCGGTGTAGCTTCGCCATCGCGTCTCGACCTTGTCGACGCGCGCGGTCGAGGGGCCGTGTTGCGCCCAGGCGAGGAAGTCCTTCACCTGGTCCTCCTCGCCTTCGGCGACGAGCTCCACGGCCCCATCGTTGCGGTTCTTCACCCAGCCCGTGAGGCCGAGGCCCCGCGCTTCACGCTGCGCGGAGGCTCTGAAGTACACGCCCTGAACCCGACCGCGCACGACGAGGTGAATTCGCTTCTGTGCCATGGGGTTCTCCTCCTAGTAACCGGGCGGGGCGCCGCCCTCCAAGAAAGCGACGACGATCACTCCGCGAGCGGGCCCGCTCGAACGATCAGGTGATACGCGCCGCGGCCGCCACCCTGGTAGGTCGTCGCCCGGATGATGTACACGCCGCTCGCCTCGGGTTGGTAGACGAGGCGCGAGTTCGTCCCCTCGCCGCCGTCGTCGTCCTCCGCGACGGAGGACCCCCCGGGGCCGATCAGGGTCACGAAGGTGTCGAAGTCGCCGCTCGTCATCTGGACCTCGAGACCCCACCCCGCCTCGAGCTCGATCGGGTAGTCGTCGTGGGGGCGGTCGCCGTCGTCCCGCGGGTCCTCGTCGGTCAGCTCGCCGTCGACCGCGCCCGCCACCGGCTCCGAGCTCGCCTCCCCGTACTCCTCCTCGAGGCCGTGCTCTTCGATGGCGGCGGTCAGCGCGTCGACGCAGCGGTTCATCAGCGCCTCGAGCGCGGTGGCGTCGGTCCGCAGGGCGTCGGCCTCGTCCCGCGCCGCGGTCTGCTCCGCCGGCGAGAGCGTCGCCGGGTCGACGCCCCCCATCCGCTCCTCGAACGCGCGATGGCGCGCCTCGAGCACCAGGGTGTCCCGATGCATGCGGAGGCAGATGCGCTGCGTGTCGACGAGCGTCGGGGAGGTCAGCTCGATGGCGTCGATGGCGTCGAGCGCGGCGGCCCGCTCGTCGGACGGCATCTGCGCGACGGCTTCGAGCCGCTCGAGGAGGTCACGGGCCTGGTCCGCGGCGTCGGGCGCGGGCGTCGCCTCCGTGGAGGTCTCGGTCTGCGGAGCGGGGGCTCCCGCGCAGGCGAACGAGAGCAGCGCGGCGAACGTGAGCGGGAGACGCGTCATCGGGCGAGGTCCTACCACGTCAGGCCCTTGCGGTCCCGGGTGGGATCCACTAAGACTCCCGGCCCCCTCTCATCTTCGGAGGGGCCCAGAGGTCAACATGAAAGCCGGAATTCACCCCGAATACCACGACGCGGTCATCACCTGCGCGTGTGGCGCCACCCACAACACCCGCTCCACCGCCGGCTCGTACGCCGTCGACATCTGCAGCGAGTGCCACCCGTTCTACACGGGCAAGCAGCGCATCATGGACACGGCCGGTCGGGTCGAGAAGTTCAAGCGCAAGTACGCGAAGGTCGCCGAGAAGAAGGCCGCCGACCAGAAGGCCAAGGACGAGGCCGCGGCCGCCGAGACCGCCGAAGCCTGATCCCGAGACCTTTTGCCGCACCCTTCTGAAGTGCGTGCCGAACCCCCCGGCTGCATCCGCGGGGGTTCGGCCTTACATTACCCGCCGTGAGCGACACGAAGCCGTACATCGGCGGCCAGGCCGTCATCGAGGGCGTCATGATGCGTGCGCCCGGTTGCATGACCGTGGCCGTCCGCAAGCCGGACGGGGGCATCGCCATCACCGAGGGGCCGCTGGTCTCCCGGATGGCAGGCTCCAAGCTCTGGAAGCTCCCCGGGTTCCGCGGCGTCATGACGCTGGTCGAGTCCCTCAAGCTCGGCTACTCGGCGCTGCGCTTCAGCGCCGAGCAGCAGATGACCGAGGAGGAGCGCGCCAAGGGCGGCGGCGGCGGCGCGATGTGGATCTCCGTCGTCGCGGCGCTCTTGATCTTCGTGGCGCTGCCTCAGCTCGCCGCCGAGCGCACGGGCAGCTTCCTCGGCCTCGATCTCGACGTGCAGGACTGGCAGTTCCACGCGCTGACCGGCGGGTTCAAGCTGCTCGTCTTCACGCTCTACCTCTTCGCCATCAGCCGGCTCGAGGACGTGCGGCGCGTGTTCCAGTATCACGGCGCCGAGCACAAGACGATCTTCGCCTACGAGGCGGGCTTGCCGCTCACGGTCGAGAACGTGCGCGCCCAGTCCACCCTGCACCCGCGCTGCGGCACGACCTTCCTCATCGTCGTCATCCTCGTGTCGATCCTCGTCGGCTCGGCGGTCACGCCGCTGCTCCTGCCGACCGCGGACGGGCTCGAAGCCCAGCTGCTCACCCTCGCCATCCGGATCGGTCTGCTCCCGCCCATCGCCGCGATCAGCTACGAGCTGCAGCGGCTGAGCGCGCGGTACTGCACGACGGGGCCGCTCCAGGTGCTGCTCTGGCCGGGCTTCCTGTTCCAGAAGATCACCACGCGTGAGCCGGACGACCAGCAGATCGAGATCGCGATCGCCGCGATGCGCGCCGCGATGTGGCGCGAGGAGACCGGCGAGGACGCCGAGGCGGACGCCTCTCCGCTCGAGTTCCCCAGCTTCGAGAGCTTCCTCGAGGGCGTCGAGACCCTGCGCCCGCTGAGGGCCGCAGCCTGACTCGGTCCCCATGCTCCCCATCGATCGCCTCGATTCGCTGAAGGCGCGCTTCTCCGAGGTGGAGGAGATGCTCTGTCAGCCCGACGTCGCCTCCGACGTGAAGCGCATGACGCTGCTCAACCGCGAGCGGAGCGACCTGGCCGAGGTGGTCGAGGTCTACGACCGCTACCGCGAGGTCGGCACTCAGCTCGCCGACGACAGGGCGGCGCTCTCCGATCCGGAGCTGCGCGAGATGGTGGAGGAGGAGATCCCCGTCCTCGAGGGGGAGCTCGAGAAGCTCGAGAAGCAGCTCGAGCTGCTGCTCCTCCCGAGCGATCCGAACGACGCGCGCAACACCGTGCTCGAGATCCGGGCCGGGACGGGCGGAGAGGAGGCCGCGCTCTTCGCCGCCGATCTCTTCCGGATGTACACGCGCTACGCGGACAAGGTCGGCTGGAAGGTCGAGATCCTCAGCACGAGCGAGGCGAGCGCGGGCGGATACAAGGAGATCATCGCGCTCGTCACCGGCAACAAGGTCTACTCGCAGCTTCGCTTCGAGGGCGGCGTGCATCGCGTGCAGCGGGTGCCCGCGACGGAGAGCCAGGGGCGCATCCACACCTCGACCGCCACCGTGGCCGTGATGCCCGAGGCCGAGGAGGTCGACGTCGAGCTGGACGAGAACGACCTCGAAATCCAGGCCACCGGCGCGGGCGGCCCGGGCGGCCAGCACGTCAACACCACCAACAGCGCGGTGATCGTCAAGCACGTGCCGAGCGGCATCCAGGTGCGCTGTCAGGACGAGCGCTCGCAGCACAAGAACCGCGCGCGCGCGCTCCAGATCCTGCGCGCGAAGCTGCTCGAGCGAGAGCTCGCGGCGGCGGCGGCCTCCGAGGCGGCCGAGCGGCGCGGCATGGTGGGATCGGGGGAGCGGAGCGAGAAGATCCGCACCTACAACTACCCTCAGAACCGCGTCACCGATCACCGACTGGGGCTGACCCTCCACAAGCTCGACCAGGTGGTGGAGGGCGACCTCGACGAGGTCTTCACCGCGCTGCGCACCGACTTCCAGGCGACCCTCCTCGAGCGAGAGAGCGCGTAGCCTCGAGCCGCGCTTCGTAGGCTTCGGCCCACACTCCCCCTTCACGATCGCGCGGCCAGGGGGCTCGGCGCGGTTCTCGCTTTGTATCGGGGACATGAGCGAAGTGAGCTCGATGACCCAATCCACCCGAGAGACCGCGCCGTCGTGGCTGGACCCCACCTCCCTGCCGCTCGGTGAGCGTCTCGCGGGGCGCTATCGCCTCGACGCGGTGCTTGGCGAGGGGGCGACCTCCCGGGTCTACGAGGCACTCGACGAGGACACCGGCGCGCCCGTCGCGGTCAAGGTGCTCGACCTCTCCCTCGCGCACGCCGCGCTCCTCGAGCAGCGTTTTCTGCGCGAGGCGCGCATCGGGACCAGCCTGCAGCACCCGAACATCGCTCGCGTGTGGGAGCTCGGCCGGGTCCCGGAGACGGACGCGCCCTACCTCGTCATGGAGCGCCTCGAGGGCATGACCCTCCTGGAGTCGATGAAACGGAGGCCCAGACGCTCGTTCGCCGAGCTGCTCGAAGTCATCGAGCCGGTCGGCAGAGCGCTGTCCGCCGCCCACGCCGCCGGCGTCATCCACCGCGACGTCAAACCAGCGAACATCTTCTTGACCGCTGAAGGGCCGAAGCTGCTCGACTTCGGGATCAGCATTCGTGACGGAGACGTTCGCCTGACGGACCCGAGCGCGGTGGTGGGGACGCCGAGCAACCTGGCCCCGGAACAGATCCAGCTCACCGCCACCGATCACCGGGTCGACATCTACGCGCTGGGCGTCTTGATGTATCGGATGCTGACCGGCCGACCGCCTTTCCGCGACCGCGACGCGATGAGCCTGATGAGCCGCATCGTCACCGAGGAGCCGCCCCCGCCCAGCCAGCTGGTCGAAGGCGTCAGCTCCATGATGGACGCCGTCGTCATGCGCGCGATGGCCAAGCACCCCGAACACCGCTTCGACAGCGTCGACGCCCTCCTCGTCGCGTCGAAGACCGCCCTCCGCATGCCCAACGTCCCCCCGAGCCGTCCCCGCCGCGACGAGACCACCCGCCCCGAGCTGAAGCGCGACTGACCCCACGGCCTCCCCCCGCGCCGGCCGCGTCGAAAGTCTCGAAAAGGATCGTCGCCGTCGCCGCCGCCGCGACGGTCCCGCCCCGAGCTGAAGCGCGCCTGCCCACTCCCCCACGGCAAGCCCCCGCGCAGGCCAAGTCGGGTTTGAATTCTTGAAAAGGATCGTCCCCGGCGCCGGCCGCCGCGACGCCGGTCGGGCGACGCCAAGTCGGGTTTGAATTCTTGAATAGGATCGTCCCCGGCGCAGGCCGCGGCGACGGTCCCCGGACGGGAGGCAGGCGAGCCGCGAGGGCGGCCAGCTTTCGCGAAGCGAAAGCGCGAGCCGCGGGGCCCCCAGCGCCCCGTCGCTGGGGTCGGCGTGCAAGCGCGCGGAGCGCGCGCGCCGCCGTAGTTGGGGAGGGGGCCCCATTGGCGCTTTGCCCAATGGGGGAGGGGTCTGCGTTCAGACCCCTCAGAAAAAACGCGCGCGAACCGAAAGCGCGAGCCGCAGGGCCCCCGGCGCCCCGCGCTGGGGTCGGCGCCCAAGCGCGCGGAGCGCGCGACGCGCCGTAGTTGGGGAGGAGGCCCCATTGGCGCAGGGACCCCCGGCGCGAGGGCGGCCAGCTTTCGCGACGCGAAAGCGCGAGCCGCAGGGCCCCCAGCGCCCCGCGCTGGGGTCGGCGTGTAAGCGCGCGGAGCGCGCGCGCCGCCGTAGTTGGGGAGGGGGCCCCATTGGCGCTTTGCCCAATGGGGGAGGGGTCTGCGTTCAGACCCCTCAGAAAAGAACGCGCGAAGCGAAAGCGCGAGCCGCAGGGGCCCCAGCGCCCCGCGCTGGGGTCGGCGCCCAAGCGCGCGGAGCGCGCGACGCGCCGTAGTTGGGGAGGGGGCCCCATTGGCGCTTTGCCCAATGGGGGAGGGGTCTGCGTTCAGACCCCTCAGAAAATTAAGCGAGGGGTCAGCGCTTGGGGAACGCTGACCCCTCTGGGGATGGGTATGGGAGCCGGGGGAGGGAGGGATGAGCCCTCCACCGGCGGGTGCGAGACCGTCTACGAGTGCAGACGGGTCTCCAAGGCTTTGAGCACGGTCTTGCGCTTCTTGTTCAGCGCTTCGTGGTCGCGGACCGTCTCGCACTGCGACCTGGTGAGGCCGTCGAGCTCCGCGAGGACTTCCTTCGCGGTCAGCGAATCGTAGCCGGCGATGGGCATGAGGAGGCTCTTGCCGTTGGGCTTCTTGGCGGCGCGCTTCTTCGCCGTCGGCGTCTTCTTCGAGGCCGACTTCGCGTCCGTCTTTCCGGGCTTCGCCTTTCGGGGGGCCTTCGCCTTGGCGGCCTTCTTGGCGGTGGCCTTCGTGGCGGTGGCCGTCTTGGCGGTGGCCGTCTTGGCCGGCTTCGCGGGCTTCGCCTTCACGGGCGGGGCGTCGGCGCTCAGCTCGAGCCGCGAGAGCCGCTGGATCTCGGCCCGGACGCGCTCGCCGAACGCGAGCAGGACCCGGTCGAAGCGGTCGAGCACCAGGAGCTGGAGATCGCTCAGGCGCTGCCAGCGCGACCCGTCGGCGTCGAGCTCGGCGCGTCGCGCCTCGAGCGTCGCGTGCCAGTCGAGCGCCCCGCTTCGGACGACGTCGAGGGCCGCGACCCCACGATCGCGGGTGTCCGCCGCGAGCGCGACCCCGCGTGAGAGGAGCGCGTCGCGCTTCTTGCCGAGGTTCTCGAGAATCTCCATCGGGCCCTCCATCTATGACGCGTCGCGTTAGCTCCGGCGTCTGCGTCATAGCTAACGCGGCGCGTCATCTCGGTCAAGCGGGGGCCCTTCGATTTCGTCTGGATGAAACACGGCGGTTACCTCGCCGCCGTGTCAGCCGCGCGCTCGCTGGACGGCGCCGAGCAAGGCCGGGTGGAGGGGGCCGTTGGTCACGACCAGGCGCGAGGTCCGCGCGTCGGCGTCGTTCCCCTCGTAATCGCTGACCTTTGCGCCCGCAGCGAGCGCGATCGCGAGCCCCGCGCAGACGTCCCAGGGGCTCACCTTCTGCTCCCAGTAACCGTCGTAGGTGCCGTCCGCGACGAGGCAGACGTCGAGGGCCGCGGCGCCGCAGCGACGGATCCCGCGCACCTTCGGGATGATGTGACTCGCCTCCCGGAGGTTGTTCTCCTCGCTCGTCCCTCGGTCGTAGGGGAACCCGGTGCCGACGACCGCGTCCTCGAGGCTGGCCGCGGTGCTGGTCCGGCAAGGCGCTCCGGCCCGGGTCGCGCCGAGCCCGTCTGCGCCCGCCCACGTCACGCCGAGCGCGGGCGCGTGGACCACGCCGAGCACGGGCTTGCCCCGGTGAGCGAGGCCGATCGAGACGGCGAAGAAGAAGTGCCCGTGCGCGAAGTTGGTCGTGCCGTCGAGCGGGTCGACGTACCAGATCCACTCGCCCTCGGCGCGGTCCTGCCCCTCCTCCGCCACGAGCGTGTGCTGGGGGAAGGCGGCGCCCATGCGCTCGCGTAGCAGCGCCTCGCTCTTCAGGTCGTAGTCGGTGACCAGGTCGATGCGGCCCTTCTTCGAGACGCGCGCGTCGCCGCGCCAGCCGCCCATCAGGAGGCGCCCCGCCTCCTCCGCGATGCGCGTCGCCTCGTCTCGCCAGGCTGAGAGCTCGTTCATGCGCGCGTCATAGCGCGCGCGGCGAGCGCCGCGAGGAGCCGGTCGTGCAGGCCACCGAAGCTGCCGTTGCTCATCAACACCACGGTGTCCCCGGGGGCGGCGTCTCGCTCCATGCGGGCCAGCACGTCGTCGAGGCTCGAGGGTGCCTCGGCTTCGGCGCCGCGCTTTCTACCGCGCGCGGCGATGGCGTCCGCGATCGCCCGCACGTCGAGCCGCTCGCCTTCGGCGATCTCGGGGCGCCCGACCGGCGCGAGCAGGGAGACGTCCGCGGCGCCGAAGGCGCTGGGGTAGCTCTCCTGGTGCAGGTTGCGCGAGGCCGTCGCGCTCCGCGGCTCGAAGACCGCCCAGAGCCTTCCGTCGGGATGTCGCGCGCGGAGTCCGTCGAGCGTCTCCTTCACCGCGGTCGGGTGGTGCGCGAAGTCGTCGTACACCCGGACGCCGTCGGCGGTGCCGAGCAGCTCCTGGCGTCGGCGCACGCCCCGAAAGCCACGCAGCGCGCCGAGGAGCTCGTCCAGCCTCGCGCCGGTCGCCTCCGCGGCCAGCGCGATCGCCGCCGTCGCGTTGAGCACGTTGTGCCGGCCGCTCATCGGGCTCATCGCGGTGCGCGTCGCCGAGCCTCCGACGAAGAGCTCGAACGGTTGCAAGCCTCCTTGAGGCGCGATCGGCGCGGCGAGCCAGGTGGGGGAGACGTCGCCGACGTCGTCGGTGCTGAGCGCGTAGTACACCACGCGGCAGCTCGCCTCGCGGGCCACGGCGCGCACCGCCTCGCTCCCCGCCCACGCGACGAGCACGCCGTCTTCGGGGAGCGCGCGTACCCAGCCGAGGAAGGACGCGCGGTAGCTCTCCATGTCCGGGTAGATGTCGATGTGATCGTGCTCGACGCTGGTGAGGATCCCGGCGTGGGTGCGGTACTGCCAGAGCTTCGGGCTCTTCTCGAAGAACGCCGAGTCGTACTCGTCGCCCTCGACGACGAACGGGCCGTCGGCGCGACCGAGCGCGAAGCTGGCGTCGAAGTCGCGCGGCACGCCGCCGAGGAGGAAGCCCGGGTCGAGCCCGGCGCGATCGAGGAGGAAGGCGAGCAGGGTGCTCGTGGTGGTCTTCCCGTGCGTCCCGGCGACCACGAGGGGGCGCCGCGCGCCGAGCACCTCCTTCGCCAGGGTGGCCGGGAACGACGCGTAGGGGATGCCCGCGTCGATGGCGGCGCGCGCCTCCGGGTGGTCCGGGCGGCAGACGTTGCCGATCACGACCAGGTCCGGTCTCGGCTCGAGGTTCTGCGGCCCGTAGCCCTCGCGGGTCTCCACGCCCCAGCGCTTCAGCGCCGGGCCCATCGGCGGATAGAACGCCTTGTCGCTGCCGCTGACGCGGTGGCCGGCCGCCCCGAGCAGCCCCGCCAGCGCACCCATCCCGGTGCCGCAGACGCCGATCAGGTGAACGTGCACGCTTACTCGTTGCCGATGATCTTCTCGACCGTGTCGCGGGCGCGACCCTCGATCATCGCCTCGAGGAGCTTCCGCACGCGCGGGTGTGCGTCGATGACGCGCTGGATCCGGTGCTTCTCGAACGCGACGAGCTGCGCGTCCACCTCGGCGCGCACGGTCGCGGTGCGGACCCCGCCGGTGAGCACCGAGACCTCGCCGACGCAGGCGCCCCGGCCGAGCTCCGCCAGGTGGATGGAGCCGCGGTCGCCGCCGCCCGTCTCCACGCTGATCTTGCCGGTGAGCACGAGGAACATCTTCGTGCCGGGATCGCCCTCGTTCATGATCACGTCGCCCGCGGCGTAGTGGATCACGTAGCCGGACTCGATCAGCTCGCGGCGACCCTCGTCGTCCAGCGACTTGAAGAGGTGGCTGGTGCCGACCATCTCCTCGAGATCGGCGAGGAGCGCCTCCCGCTCGGCCTGCTCGAGGGCCCGCCCGCGGGGGGGAATCACCGAAGGATCGCTCACGCACAGATCGTATCTGGCGCGGCTGGCGCACACAAGAAAGCCCCCGCGGTGAGCGGAGGCTGCCTGGGGGGATCTATCTGTGACGCTGCGGAGGGCGTCTGCGTACCGGTACCGGGACCAGCTGAGGCTCCGGGTTGACCAGGTCCTCGAGGGCTTCGACCACACGGCCCCACAGCTCTTCGATCTTCTCGGAGATGGAATCCTGCTTCGGGCGCTCGTTCTGTTCCGTCATTCGTCTCCCAGGGGGTTCCCCGACCGGACCCTTCCACTATGGGAACCTCGCTCGAAAAATCAAGGGGGTGTCCCAAAGCTGCGCAGTAGAGGATACGGCCAGACCGCCTCGAGATTCAGCTGTTTTTCGTGAACGTGAACTCGCCGCCTTCCACATCGACGGCCACGACGTCGCCCGGACCGTAGCCTCCACGCAGGAGCGCCTCCGCGAGCGGGTCTTGGAGGTGCTTGAGGATCACCCGCTTCAGCGGGCGCGCGCCGAACGCTGGCTCGTAGCCGAGGTCGACGAGGCGGTCCTTGGCGTCGTCGCTCACCTCGATGCGCACGCGCTTGTCCGCGAGGAGCTTGCCGAGCCCGCGGAGCTGGATCTCGACGATCCCCCGCAGGTCCTCGCGCGAGAGCGGGTCGAAGATGACGGTGTCGTCGATCCGGTTGAGGAACTCCGGCCGGAAGTGGGTGAGGATCTCGCCCTCGATCATCTCCTTCAGCTCCTCGTTCGTGCCCTCGTGGTCGAGGATGAGGTGGCTGCCCACGTTGCTCGTCATGATGACGACCGTGTCGGAGAAGTGGGCCAGGCGGCCGCGGCTGTCGGTCAGCCGGCCGTCGTCGAGGACCTGCAGCAGGATGTTGAAGACGTCGGGGTGCGCCTTCTCCATCTCGTCGAAGAGCACGACCGAGTAGGGCCGGCTGCGCACGGCCTCGGTGAGGTAGCCGCCCTCGTCGCTGTCGACGTAGCCCGGCGGCGCGCCGAGGAGCCGCGCCACCATGTGCTTCTCCATGAACTCGCTCATGTCCAGGCGGGTCAGCGAGTGCTCGTCGTCGAAGAGGAACTCGGCCAGGGCCTTGGCCAGCTCGGTCTTGCCCACGCCCGTGGGGCCGAGGAAGAGGAAGCTCCCGATCGGGCGCCGCGGGTCCCGGAGGCCCACGCGCCCGCGTCGAACCGCCTTGCTGACCGCGGTGACGGCGTTCTCTTGGCCGATGACGCGCTCACCGATCCGGTCCTCCATCTCGAGCAGCTTCTCGGCCTCGCCCTGCAGCATTCGTTGCACGGGAACACCCGTCCATGCCGCGACGACGTCCGCGACGTCCGCCTCGACGACGGTCTCGCGCACGAGGGCCTCGTCGCCCGGGGTCGCCTCGCCCGCGTTCGCCTCGGCCTCCTCCAGCTTCTTCTCGAGGAGGGGCAGGGTGCCGAAGCGGAGCTCGCCCGCCTTGCCGTGATCTTCGACCGCGCGCGCCTGGTCGTACTCGCGCTGGGCGGCCGCGAGCTCCTCTTTCAGCTCCTTGACGTCCCTGACGCGCTCGAGGGCGCCGTTCCAGCGGCTGCGCGCCTCCTGCGCCTTCGGCTCGAGCTCCTGGATCTCGGCCTCGATGCGCACGCGCTCCTCGATCGAGTCGCGGTCGTGATCGTCCTCGAGGCTGTGGGCCTCCACGCGGAGCCGCTCGAGGCGCCGCTCCATCGCGTCGAGCTCGGCCGGGACGCTCTCCATCTCCACGCGCACGCGCGCCGCGGCCTCGTCGATGAGATCGATGGCGCTCTTGGGCAGCTGGACGCCGGGCACGTAGCGGCGCGCGAAGCGGACCGCGCTCACGAGCGCCGGGTCGGTGATCTTCACGCCGTGGTCCATCTCGAAGCGCGAGACGATCCCGCGCAGCACGGCGACGGCCTCGTCGAAGGTGGGGCTCTCGACCGGGATGGGCACGAAGCGGCGAGAGAGCGACGGATTCTCGTCGAACGCCTTGCGCATTCCGTCCGGCGTGGCGACGGCGATGGCGCGCACCTCGCCTCGGCTGAGCGCGACGCTGAAGAGGTCCGCCGCGCCGCCGCTGTTCTTGTCGTTCACGAGGGCCGAGAGATCCGGCACCGCGACGATGACCTCGCCGCCCGAGTCGCGGATGGAGTCGAGCACGCTCCGCATGCGCTCCTCGAGCTGACCTCGGAGCTTCGCGCCCGCCACGAGCGCGCCCGTCTCGAGGGACACGAGCCTCCGCTCCAGCAGCATCTTGGGCACGTCGCTCTTCGCCATGCGCATCGCGAGCGCGCGCACGATCGAGTTCCGTCCCACGCCGGGCTCGCCGACCAGGAGGGGGTTGTTCTCGTGACGCCGCGCGAGCACCTGCATGATGCGGCGGAGCTCCGCGTCGCGTCCGATCACGGGGTCGAACTTGCCCTGGGACGCGAGGCGGGTCAGATCGCGACCGTAGAGCTCGAGGGGGTCGCCCTGAGGCTCGCTCGAGGACTTGCTGCTGCTGCCGGTCTTCGAGGCGTAGGAGGCGCCACCTCCGGCCGCGGCCCGCAGGATGGGCGCGCTCAGCCCGACCGCCCGCAGCACGGTCCGCACCGGCCCGGCCGTCTCCTGCCCCGTGGCCACGAGGAGGTGAGAGACCGAGACCTTCGCGCCCGAGTCCCGGGCCGCTTCGCCCTCGGCCCGCCCCAGCAGATCGAGCATGCGCGGGGAGAGGTAGGACACGGAGCCAGAGGTCCTCGGCAGCTTCCGCACCTCGGCCTCGGCCTCGACCATCATGTCGGTCGGGTCGACCCCGGCGCGCTCGACGGCTTGCTGCACCGTCTCGGTGCCTTCCACCAGCCGATACAGCAGGTGCAGCGGCTCGACCTCCGCGTTTCCGCGCTCGTCGGCCAGCTGCTGGGCCTCGGCGATCAGCTGCCGGGCGTCCTTCTCGTAGGCTTCGAGCCTCAGCGTCAGCTTGCTCATCGCGGCGGAGCATATCCGCTCGCCGCGCGCGATCCCACCGGAGGTTGGGGCGCCCTCAGCAGGGTACCTCGCCACCGCGTTTCTGACCGTTCGCCGCGGCCCTCGGCGCGCGACTCAGCGTCGCTCTCCTCGGAGCACGTCGAGTACTCCTCGTCGTCGCTCCTCGATTCGCACGCCGATGCCTCGCGGCGAATCGGTCAGTCCCTCTCTAGGTACCGGCGGACTTCTTCTCGAACGTGTCGCGCAGATCCCCGAGCACCTGCGTGAGGATGCGCTCCTCTTCGCCGCTCAGGTTTCCCTGCGTCTTCGCCTCGATCATCTCCAGGATGTCGAGGGTCTGGCGGGCCATGGGGAGGTCCACCTGCGCGCCTTCGGGGCCCTCCACCTCGCCGAGGTGGGCCATGCACGCGGTGCTCATCGACAGCACGAAGGTCGTGAAGTCGATCGGCGGGATGTCGCCGTTCTCCCCCATCTCGCCGCTCACTCTCCGTCCGAACTCTGGTCCGAGCTCTCGGCCTCGCCTTCGGCGGCGGGCTCCTCGGTGACGATCGGCTCGGCGTTGCCTTCGGCGTCGGCCAGGGACTTGAGCGCCTTCTGGTACTCCTTCTTGTCCACGAGGCCCTTTTCGATGTTTCGGCCTACGACGCGCTTGTCGAGCAGGAAGTCCGGGTACGACATGCGGCGCAGTCTATGTCTGCCGTTCCCACTGTCAACGCGGCGTTTGAGGAGGCGCGGGTCGGCCCTATCCCTCCAAACGTGCCTTCGCTCACCGCCGCCCTCCAGCACGGGCTCTACCGGGTCGACCGGCGCTGGGGCCGCGGCTATCGGCGGCTTCGGCGCCGCCTCGGGCTCGCCCGGCCGCCCCGCATCGCCGCCTACCGCGGCTACGCGTTCGGCGGGCGGGCGCGCGTGCTCGGCCGCGCGCTCGAGGATCGAGGCGTGCCCGCGCCCACCGAAGGGGCGGGGCTGCGCCGCGCGCTCCTCGCGTCCTGGCAGCGATACGCCACGATCGAGCTGCCGGAGGCCGAGATCGAGGTCCGCTGGGGCGCCCAGCGCTGGCAGACGACGCTGGACGAGGAGGGACACCTCGACCTCGTCGTGCCGCTGACGGCCTCGCCGCCGCCGGGCTGGCATCGCGTCGCGCTCTCGCTCCGCCATCACGAAGCCGACGCCGAGGCCGACGTGCTCGTGATCGACGAGGCCGCGCGCTTCGCGGTCGTGACCGACATCGACGACACCGTCATCGACACCAACGTGCGCCACCCGCTCGACCGGGCCGCGGCGCTCTTCCTGACCGACGCCCGCACCCGGTTGCCCTTCCAGGGCGCGGCCGCGCTCTACCGCGCGCTCGCGGGCCGACGGCGGCCGGTGTTCTACCTCTCGAGCAGCCCGTGGAATCTCTACGAGCACCTGGACGCGCTCTTCGAGCGTCACGCGCTGCCAAAGGGACCCATGCTCCTGCGAGAGTGGGGGATCTCGCGGCACGGGCTCGCGCCGCTGGGCGGCCACGCGCACAAGGCCGAGAAGCTCGAGCAGCTCCTCTCCCACGTGGCGCTGCCCTTCGTGCTCATCGGAGACAGCGGACAAGAAGACGCGCAGCACTACAGCGCCGTCGCGGAGCGGTGGCCGGATCGCGTCCTCGCGATCGTGATCCGGGACGTGGGGGTGTTCGGTCGCGGGGTCGAGGACGCGCGGGCGCGCGCCGAGCGCGTGGGCGTGCCGCTGTTCGTCACGGAGGACAGCGGCGCCGCCGCGAGGGCGCTCGCCGGGCTCGGGCTGCTCGACGAGGCACAGGTCTCGGACGTGGAGGAGGGCTCCCACGCCGAGGCCCAGGCGCCGTCCGCTTTCGCGGAGGCGCTCGGCGACGATTGACCGGGTGGTGGGCGTGGCGCCTCTGCCAATCGGGGAGCGTTGCGACAGCGCCTGCGCGTCACTGCGCGCGCGAGCCACGGGCATGAGGCTTGCTCTTTCTTGCTCCAGGAGAGACACCGTGCACCGCAACCTCATCGCGCTGGCCCTCGTGGCCCCCTTCGCCCTCGCTCCCTTCGCGCTGGCCACGCCCGGCCTCGCGCAGCCCCGAGACGAGCTGGACTGGCGCCGCGCGCCCAACGCGCTGAACGTCGAGCTTGAGGTGCGCGTCGAGGACGGGACCGCGGTCTTCAGCTGGGACCTCGATGACCCGGCCGCCCGCTGCGCGATCGACGTCGACGGCGACGGGGTGCTCGACCACGAGCTGGATCGCTGTCGCCCCGGTCGCGTGACCCACCAGTTCGATCACCAGGGCGTGTTCTTCGCCACGCTGGTCGCCGAGGCGCCGGACGGCCGCCGCGGGATCGCGCGCGTGCCCGTTCGCGTCGAGTGACGCCTCAGTCGGCGAGCGAGGACTCGATCCGGATCTCGTTGTGCAAGGTCCGGTGGACCGGGCACTTGTCCGCGATCTCGAGCAGGCGCGCCCGCTGCGCGTCGTCGAGCTCGCCGTCCACCTCGATCACGCGGCGGATCCGGTCGACGAGCTTGGGCTGATCCTCGCACCCTTCGCAGTCGGTGGCGTGGTGTCGATCGTGCTCGAGGGTGACCCTCACCGCCTCTAGCGGCCACGACTTGCGGTCGGCGTACATGCGCAGGGTCATCGACGTGCACGCGCCGAGCGCGGCGAGGAGCAGGTCGTAGGGCGTCGGGCCGGTGTCGGTCCCGCCGAGCCTCCGCGGCTCGTCGGCCGCCAGCCCGTGCGGGCCCGCCTGGATGTGCTGGCGGAGCCCGCGCCGACCCTCGACCACGACCTCGCCTTCCTCGCTGGCGGGGGGCTCGTCCACGTAGCGGCTGGCCCACGCGGCGAGCACCTCGGCGACGTAGCGCGCGTCGGCGGCGCGCGAGAGCAGGTGGTCGGCGTCATCGAGGCTGACGAAGCTCTTGGGGTGCTTCGCCGCCTCGTAGATGAGGCGCGCGGAGTCGACGCCGACGATCGCGTCGAGCGGGGCGTGGAAGATGAGCAGCGCGCGACCGAGCGCGCGGATGCGGCTCGGGGCGCACTGCTCGGCGAGGTCGTCGAGGAGCTGCTTCGTGACGCGGAAGCGCCGCCCCGCGATGTCCACCTCGGCCTCGCCCTTCGCCTGGATCTCGTCGGTGGCGTGCGCGAAGAGGCCCGCGACGTGTGCTGGATCTGCGGGCGCGCCGATGGTGGCGACGGCCTTCACCGACGGCAGCCGGTGCGCGGCGGCCAGGACCGCGGCGCCGCCCAGGCTGTGCCCGACGAGGAGGCTCGGCGCGCCGTGGTGCTCCTCGAGCCAGGTCGCCGCCGCGACGAGGTCGTCGAGGTTCGTGGAGAAGGTGGTCTCGCCGAAGTCGCCTTCGCTCTCGCCGAGCCCGGTGAAGTCGAACCGCATCGTCGCGATCCCGCGCTCGGCGAGGGCCTCGGACAGGGTGTGCGCGGCGCGCAGATCCTTGCCGCACGTGAAGCAGTGCGCGAACAGCGCGCAGCCGCGCAGCGGACCTGGCGGCCGATCGAGCGTGGCCGCGAGGCGCTGGCCGTCGGCGCCGGGGAAGTCGATGCGTTCTTCGTTCGTCATGTGAGGGCCTCGCTCAGAATGGGGGCGTGATCGCGATGGCCGATCCGAGTCGACCTTCCTCGGCGCGCGGGTTCGCGATCACCTCGGTCGGCGCGGAAGGAAGGCCATCGGCTGCGCCGAAGTAGAAGTGCACAGCGCCGGAGTTGGTCGCCGACAGGTCCTGGTTCACGGCGCCCACGGCCAGGTCCTCGAACCCGTCCCCGTTCAGATCGCCCGTCGACGCGCCCGCGTAGCCGAACTGCGCGCCGAGCTCGGCCGGGATCGCGTTCAACGTGAGCTCCGGGATCGCCATGAAGCCCTCTGTGGTCGCGCGGAAGACGTACGCGCGGCCCGCGTTCGAGTTACTCCCCCGGTCGAAGAGGCGCGCGCCCACGAAGAGGTCGTTCAGGCCGTCGCCGTCGAAGTCGCCGCCCGCGACCGAGAACCCCATCTCGCTGTCGGGCTGGCCTTCGGGGTGCGGGATCTCGAGGGACGGCGTCGTCGCGGGGCCGGAGGGGCCGCCGTGGAAGATCAGGACGCGCCCCTGCCCGGCGCCTCGGCGCGCGCCGACCGCGAGGTCGGCGAAGTCGTCCCCGTTGACGTCGCCGAGGCCGGCGAGCCCCCAGCTGAGCTCCGCGCTCTCGGCCGGGGAGGGGTCGACGAAGGTGCGCGCGGGGCGCTCGCTCACGCCCGTCCGTCCGCCCGCGAAGAGGTGCGTGCGCCCCTCGTTGGTCTCGGTTCCGTCCCACGCGCGCTCGCCCACCAGCACGTCCATGAAGCCGTCGCCGTCGACGTCTCCCGCCCCCGCCACCGGGAAGCCGAATTGCGGGTTGTCCTGCTCGTCCGGGCCGCGCAGGGTGGCCGCGGGGGTGAGCCCGACGCCGCTCGCGCCGCCGTGGTAGACGAAGGCCCGGCCGAGGTTGTTGCCGCCGCCGTCGAGGGTGTGCGCGCCGACGATGAGGTCCGCGAACCCGTCCCCGTTGACGTCGCCGAGAGGCGCGAGTGAGCGCCCGAAGTTCGCGCCCGACTCGATCACGGGGCAAGCGATCGTGGCGCTGGGCGCGCCCCCGAGACCAGAGGCCGAGCCGTGGAAGACGTAGACCTCACCGACGTTCGCCTCGCCGTCCACGTCCAGCTGATAGGTCGAGATCGCGGCGTCGGCGAAGCCGTCCGCGTCGATGTCCCCGAGCGCCGCGATCGCGAGCCCGAAGCGGCCCTCCACCTCCGCGACCGGCGGCAGGATTTGGCTCATCGCGCCCGGCCCCGTCGGTGAGCCGGCGAAGACGTGCGCGCGTCCCGCCCGCATCGCGCCGCCGCCCGCGAGGTAGGCGCCCACGAGCATGTCGCCGTAGCCGTCGCCGTCGAAGTCCGTGGGCTGGCGACCGACGTCGACGTAGCGGACGACCGACCACGCGGAGCACTCGACCGCGCAGGCGCGCACGCGCCAGTAATAGCGCCGCCCGACCGGGGGCGTGGTGTCGACGGGCAGGATGCCCGGGCGAAAGCGCGACTCGGTGACGGTCTCGCTCACCTCCGCCGCCTCGAACGCGCAGGCGGCGAAGCCCGGCGTCACGCACTCGCTCGAGAGCTGGATCTCGTATCGCTCCGCCCCGACGACGGCGTCCCAGGCGAAGCGCGGGGTGAGCGCGGGCTCCGCCGTCACGACGCTCCCGTGAATGCTGCCCGTCGCCTCGCCGTTGAAGGGGCGCCGCAGGATGGGCGCCGTGAGATCGGGGGCATCGGGCCCCGCGTCCAGGCCGGCGTCGGGTGGCGGCGGGGTCCGCGCGTCCGAGCCCGCGTCGGTCATCGGCAACCGACACGCCCCTTCGACGCAGCGCTCCGCCCCCGGACAGTCGTCATCCAGGGTGCAGTCGGGGGGCGCCGGGGCGGGGGCACAGCTCGCGAGCGTGCCGGCGAGCGTGAGGAGGAGGAGGCGACATCGCACGGGGTGAGGGTAGCCCGTCGCGCTCCGGCCGCGCGACTCTCTCCTGCGGCGCGTCCCAGTCACCGGGTCGTGGCTTGTGGCCCACCGCCTCAGGTCCTAGAAACGGCCATCATGGCGAGCGGCTACACGGTCCTGGGTCCCGACACCCTCCAGAACCTGCACGACCCGATGCGCGACTTCGCGTACGAGGTGCTCGTGGGGCTCTCGGAGAGCCCCAAGCGGCTCTCGTCGAGGTACTTCTACGACGACGCCGGGAGCCGCTACTTCTCCCGCATCATGCTGCTGGACGAGTACTACCCGACCCGGTGTGAGACCGAGGTGCTCGAGCAGCACGCGGAGGCCATCATCGCGCCGCTCCTCGGGAAGGGGCCGTTCAACCTGGTCGACCTCGGCGCGGGCGACGGCAAGAAGACGATGATCGTGCTCGAGGCGCTCCGGCGCGCAGGAGCGGACTTCACCTTCGTGCCCATCGACATCTCCGAGGGGGCGATGAAGAGCCTCGTCGGTCGAGTGCGGGAGCGGATGCCCGACGTGAAGGTCGAGGGGCTGGTCTGTGAGTACACCGAGGGCGTTCACTACCTGGGGCGCGAGCACTCCGAGCGGCGCAACCTCGTGCTCTTCCTCGGCTCGAACATCGGGAACTTCAACCGCGTGCAGGCGCGGGCGTTCCTGCGGCGCCTCTGGAGCTCGCTCAGCGAAGGCGACTACGCGCTCGTGGGCTTCGATCTCAAGAAGGACATCGAGGTCTTGCTCGCCGCTTACAACGATCGGGAGGGGGTGACGGCGGCGTTCAACCTGAACCTGCTCGAGCGCATCAACCGCGAGCTCGGCGCGAACTTCGATCTGGGCAAGTGGCGTCACTACGGCACCTACAACGTCTTCAGCGGCGCGATGGAAAGCTACCTGGTCAGCCTCGAGCCCCAGGTGGTGCGGGTGGACGCGGTCGAGCAGTCGTTCGCCTTCGACGCCTGGGAGCCGGTGCACACGGAGTACAGCTACAAGTACCTGCGCAGCGACGTGGAGGAGCTCTCGGGGGACACGGGCTTCACGGTCAGAGAGCGCTTCGAGGACGCGAACGGCTGGTTCCTCGACGCGCTCCTGCGCGTGGAGCGGAGCGTCGCGGCGCCCGAGCCCAAGGACTGACGCCAGCTTTTACGCGGTCTTGACGGAGGGCGCGCGCGATCCGGCGCAGAGTGATCGCATGACCGACCCGCTCTCTCGCCGGGGCTTCTCGCGCATCGCGCTCGCGGGCGCCGCCTCGCTCTGGCTCCCCTCCGTCGCGCGCGCCGACGTCCCGCCGCCGCTCTCCTCACCCTCGTTCGCGCTCTCCGCCCGGGTGTTCCCGGGCGTGGCGTGTCTGGAGGTGCTGCTCTTCTTGCGCAGCACGGCGTCTCGCGGCGCCGAGGTCCCCGCCCACGGCGTGTGGCTGGCGGGCCACCTCGAGCACGACGGCCAGGTCACGGAGCTCCCGCTCGAGCCGAAGCGCGACCGGCCCCCCATGCCCCGCTCGGGGCCCGTGGTCACACGTCGCGTCTTCGTGCCGACCGAGGAGGCGGTCCGCTACGGCGCCTTCGTCGCGCCCGGCGTCGCAGCGCCTCGGGGCGCCCTCGTACGGCTGCGGGTCCGGACGGTGCGCTTCCATCGCGCCTCGCACGCCGACGCGCGGGCCCTCGAAGCGCTGGACGGCCGCGAGCTCGAGGCGCGGGTGCGTCGGCGGTCGTGATCGAGGCGGCCGTGAACGCGCAGGCGGCGTGGATCCTCGGGCCTGCTCACCTCGACGCGCTCGACGTGGACGGCCGTCCCCTCGGCGAGCGGGCCTCGGCTCGCTACGGGGAGGCGGAGCGGCGGGAGAAGGTCCGCTCGTTCGGCGACGCCCGCGACGCCACCGGGCTGCCCTGCAACCACGCCGCGCTCGCGCAGCTGCGCGGCGCGTGGACGGAGATCCTCGCGTGGCTGCGCGACCTCGACGCCGACCGCCCCGCGACGGTCGAGCGCATGCACCGGCGAGCCTTCACCGCGGTGGCCCAGGCGCCGCTCCTGGCGTTGCGAGAGGGGCGCGTATCCGTGTTCTCGGCCGCCCTCTTCAAGACCGCGCTCGGGTTCTCGGACCTGCTCGCGAGGCTGCTCCTCGAAGGGCGGGTCGATGCCACCGACCCACCTCCGTCCGTCGAGGCGCTCGACGCGTGGCTCGACGCCGAGCCGTGGCTGGTGGGCGAACGACAGGTCTGCGCGGGCTCGCGTGAGCAGATCCGCGCCGCGTGGCGGGCGCTCGCGGAGACCGGGAGATCCCCTCACGCCGATCCCGATGTCGACGCCTTGCTGGAGCTGGCCGCGCTCCAGGTCGCGGCGGCGGGGGCGGCCCGCGCGCTCCTCCGGGAGGCGCGCCCCGATGACAGCCTCTCCGCTCGCCTCTATCTCGCCGAGGCTCCTCCGAGGCTGGTGCGCTCGCTGCTCCAGGTCGAAGGCGCGGGCCCTGTCCACGCGGCGCTCCTCTTCGCCGATCCGCCGCCGAGCCTGCGCGCGTTCCTGGCCGCGCTCCCGGACCCGGCGGACCCCATGGCGCTGACGGCCGTCGACGCGGCGCTCGTCGCCTGTTCTGCCGATCCGCTCGCGCGCCTCACACGTTCAGGGCTTCGCGCACCGCCGCCGCGGCCCGTCGGCTGACGGGGATGCGCTCCCCGCTCGCGAGCACCACCGCGCCGCCCTCCGCGGTGTCGTAGGCCCGGACCGCGTCCCGTCGCACGAGCGCGCCGCGGTTGACCCGCAAGAAGCCGAAGGGCGCGAGGCGGGCCTCGAGCGCGTCGAGGCTCTCGCGCAAGAGCAGCTCCTCGTCGCCCACGCGGAACACGAGGTACTTCTGATCGGCGATGAAGCTCTCCACCTCTCGCGCGTCGACGAAGCGCTTCAGCGATCCCGCGGTCACCACCAGCCGCCACGGCTCTTGCTCCGCGGCGGCGCGGCGCACGCGGACCTTCTCCAGCGCGCGCTCCAGCCGCTCGCGGCTGATCGGCTTGAGCAGGTAGTCGTGCGCGTCGGCTTCGAACGCGTCGAGCGCGTGGTGAGGGTGAGCGGTGGTGAAGATCACGGGAGGCACCCCCGGCGTCTCCGCGACCGCGAGGCCGTCGAGCCCGGGCATGTCGATGTCGAGCAGCATCACGTCCGGCGCGAGCGCCTCGGCCTGCGCGAGCGCCTCGTTGCCGTTCGCGGCCTCCCCCGCGACCTCGACGCCCTCGATCCGGCCGAGCAGACGCACCAGGCGGCTCCGCGCGATCGGCTCGTCGTCGACGATCAGGATCCTCACCCCCGCGCCGCCTCCGGAAGGGTGATGGCGCACAGGTAGCCGCCTCCCGCGCCGGGGCCACACCGCAGCGTCGCGCGACCGCCGTACAGCAACTCCAGCCGCTCGCGCACGTTGCGCTGGCCCATGCCCGTGCCGGAGTGCGTGGAGCGGCCGGGCCCGACGCCGTCGTCTTCGACCTCGATGTGGAGCCGTCCGTCCTCGTCCGTGACCCGGACGTCCACGCGGCCGCCCTGCTCCCGCTTGCTCAGCCCATGCAAGATCGCGTTCTCCACGAGCGGCTGCAGCAGCATCGGCGGCACGGGCCAGCTGCCCTCGGCGTCGCTCTCGACGGAGCAGCGGAGCCGCTCGCCGAAGCGCTGTCGCTGCACGTCGAGGTAGCTCCGGACCGCGTCCAGCTCGTCGTCCAGAGAGACCGAGCGTCGCTCGGTGCTCTCGAGGGCATAGCGGAGGAAGCCGGCCAGGCGGTCCAGCGTCTCCTCGGCGATGTCGGGGTCGGCGTGCACGAGCCCCGCGCAGGTGTTGAGGCTGTTGAACAGGAAATGAGGTTGCATCTGCGCCTGGAGCGCGGCGAGCCGAGCCTCGAGGGCCGCGGTCCGCTCGCGGTGCGCGACGAGTCGCTCGCGCACGGCCTCGCGTTGCAGGTGACCCATGAAGCTGGCGAGGCCGAGATAGACGAAGCTCACGAGCACGCCGCGCCAGAGGATGGTCATGCCCGCGCTCGCCGCCTCGGGGTACACCCAGGTGATGAGGGGCAGCTGCGGCAGCGTGAGGGCGGCGACGATCAGCGTGGTGAACAAACCGTGCGCCGGCAGCCGGAGCCAGCCCGAGGCGCCGCGCATCTTCGCCGCGAGCCACTCGAAGCCGCAGTGCACGCCGACCCCGACGATGACCGTGTAGGCGAGGATCGCCGCGAGCGCGCGGACCACGTGATCCGGGTCCTTCACGCAGGTCGGGTCGAAGAGGAACGCCAGCAGCGGCGGCGAGACCACGAAGAACCACATCGCCTGGCGCGGGAGCGCTCGGTGTTCGGGCAGCGCGGGCGTCGAGACGGCGGTGGACATGGACGCGCGTCGAGCATGCGGCACCCATCGTCTTCCGTCCATCAGCGCAGGCTCCGAGCGGACATGTCGCGCAGGAACCGGGTCAGCATCGCGCGGGCGCCTGGGCGCTGGAACATCACCTCGTGGCCGTCCTCGAGCCCATCCTCCGCGAGCTGCACGGTGACGCGTGTGCGCGCGCCCTGGTTGGCGCGGAGCCCTGCGGAGAGGTGTCGGCCCCCGACGAGCCGCATGTCTCGGGTCAAAGGTCGCGAGGTGAACGGCCCGTCCAGCGCGGCGCCCGCCAGGTCGAGCCCGAGGGAGAGCGCGAACGGGTTGGCGATGGGGGGCGGGATGTAGGTGTCGAGCACGCCCTGAAAGACGAGGATGTCTCGGTCGGAGAGGTGACGGCCGTAGACCATCGGGTCGGCGGGCTCGCCGGCCCACTGGACGAGGGAGAGCAGCGGATCGTGCTCGTCCAGCTCACGGTGCGGCCAGTAGCCCGCGAGCACGCTCGCCCAGTGACGCAGCGGCAGCGGGCTCTGCTTGTGGATGACCTGGCGGATCCAGCTCGCGCCCGCGCCGCTGAGGATCAGCGCGCGGAAGCGAGGCTCGAAGGCGGCCGCGACGGGCGCGATGGTGGCGCCCATCGAATGCCCGATGAGGACCGGTCGCGGGTCGAGCCTCACCTCGCGCGCTGCGCCCTCGCACGCGGAGGCGTCGAACCGGAGGGGCTCGATGGCGCGGGCGAAGAGCACCAGCTCGAGCGCGGACTGCCGGACGTTGTCGCGGAGCGCGATGGGGTTGAGGGCGTTGAAGATCGCCTGCTGCTCGTCCCACGCCGCGAGGTTGCGCGCCCCGCCGAGCGGGCCGTCCACGCTGAGCCCCACGTAGCCCGCCTCGGCCAGCTCGACCGCGGGGCCCGCGCCGGGGTCCGCGTGCCCCGTCGCGTCGCGCGGCCCGCGGTCGAGGAGCGGGCGATCCCCACCCCCGCCCGTGCGAATGAAGACCGCGCTCGGATACCGCTCGAGGTCGCGGCGGGGGACGGTCACGAACACGCGCGACGTCATCGTCGCCACGCGGGCGAGCCCGCCGTCTTCGGTCCACACCCAGCCGCCCTCCGACATGTACGGGGGCTCGCCCGCCTGGTGGACCGGCATCTCGACCTCCGCGCGAAAGACGCAGAAGGTGTCGTGCGTCTCGATCATCTGTGGCGTCGAGATGGTGGGGACCTCGTGCGCCACCGCCCACGCCACCGCGTCGCGCATTCCCCGCGTGGGATCGTCGGTGCGGAAGACCGCAAGCGCCGCGATGCGCTGCCGGGGCAAGCCGAGCGTCTCGAGCGCGTGCGTGGCCTCGACGTGCGCGTCCGTGGGGAGGGGCTCGGTCGACGCGAGCAGCGCGCTGCCGTCCGCGAACCGCGCGCCGTCGGTCACCACGGCCGCGTAGAGCGTCTCGGGCGCGAGCGGCTGCCCCGGGTAGGGGAGCAAGGCCAGCAGGTGGCGACCGCCGAACGGCCCCGCGTCGTCTTGCTGCCGCGTGTCGATCGCCACGCGCCGGCCGAAGTCGGGCGAGCTGCGATCGACGTCGATCAGCGCGATGACCGAGCCCGGCTCGAGGCTCTCCTCCGGCGTCGGGATCACCGCGCGGTCGAGCGCGCGGTCCATCGGGAAGAAGATGCCGGAGGCCGTCCCGAAGCCGCGCGCGTCCCGCAGCCCCTCGAGGCTCTGGGGCAGGAGCGGCGTCCCCGTGCCGGTCGGGAAGCGCTCCATCTGCGGGCGCCCGTCGTCGTCGCGGAGGCGCTCATCGGGCCAGGGGTGCGCGTAGAGCGACGTCGAAGGAGGGCTGGGCGGCGCGCAGCCGAGCAGCGCGATCGCGGCGAACACGTGCGACAGGGCGCGCATCAGAGGCCCCAGTCCCCGCCGAGGCGCAGCACACCCGCGAGGCTCACCACGGGCTCCTGCCGTCCCGTCTCGGACTGGTGCGAGTCGGTCGCGAGCACGTGTCCCACCGCGCCCACGCCGACGAAGAAGTTTCGGTACCAGAGGTCGGCGTGGAGCATGCCCCAGCCGCCGAACGCGCCGACGCGCCCGCGGTCGAAGGGGCCCTCTCCGATCGACGGCCCGCCCGCCACCGAGAGCTGGAGCCCCACGTGGTCGAACGCGACGAGATCGAAGCGCTGCGCGACGCCGAGATCGATGGCGAACGCGTAGCTCAGCAGGTTCGACGCGATCCCGGTGCGGAGCACGGCGCCGAAGCCCTCGGGGGTGTGCAGGCGAAGGTCCGCGGCCAGCTCGCCGTAGGGACCCTCGGTGCTGCCGCCGACGCCGTGATCGAAGGAGAGCTCGAGTCGGGCCCGGCCCGAGCGGCTGCGATCCTGGGCGTGGGCGGGGAGGGTCTGAAGGAGGAGGGCCAGCGCGGCGATGGCGGCCTGTGTGGTTCGTCTCATGCGACGAAGATGCGTCGCGCTCGCGTGCGCTCGCGGCCGCGCGCGACGGGCGGCGGGGGTCGCGCGACGGGCGGCGGGATCAGAACACGCCGATGGAGAAGTGGAACGCGCCGAAGGGCTCGTTGAGCGACTCGCGGCGGAGCACGTTGAAGCCGTAGTCGAGCGCGAGCGGGCCGACGGGGGTGGCGAGCCGGAGGCCGAGGCCGGCGGTCGGGCGGAAGAAGAGGCACTGCTCGGCCGTCAGGCCGGTGGGGCAGGTGCCGCCGATGCTCCCCGGGTCCGCCCAGTGGTTGCCGAGGTCGCCGAAGACCGCGCCCTGGAGGCTCTCGAAGAGGGGGAAGCGGATCTCGGCCCGCACGAGATAGAAGAAGTCACCGCCCTGCAGCACCGTGCCCGTGCGCGCCTCGGGGTTCTGGAGCTGGAACTCCGCGAGGTCCTGCGGCTGCATCTGGTCCTGATTGAAGCCGCGCATGGTGTCGACGCCGCCGAGGAAGAACTGCCGGTTGGGGTAGGTCCGCGAGCCGCCCTCGATGTGCACGATGCCGCCGACGCGCACCTGGCCCGCGAGCACGACCTCGCCGATGGGCACGTAGCCGTTGAGGGTCCCGGTCAGCTTGAAGAAGTGGCTGAAGAACGGGTCCATGTCGTCCTGCGTGTCGGTCTCGAGGGTCCGCACCCACTCCACCGACGCGCTCGAGAACCAGCCCTCGGTGGGCACGAAGGGGCTGTCTCGCTGGTCGAGCGCGGCGCCGAGGCGGCTCGAGACGACGATGCTGTTGCCCTCCGGGACGCGCAGCAGCCGCGTGATCTGCGGGTTGCCCATCGCCATCTCGAGGATCTCGTCGATGCTCGCGCGGTCGCCGAAGAGCTGCACGATGTTGTTCTCGAGCTCGCCGGAGAGCGTGAAGGAGAGCCGCGTGATGGGGCGCCAGTTGAACGAGAGCGCCACGCCGTTCTTGTCGAGCCCGAAGGCGCGCTGGTTGTCGCGGAGGTGAACCACATCGAGCGTGGAGCGTACGTTGTCGACGTTCGGGATGTGGGGCAGGGCCAGCGTGAGGGTGATGCGGCGCTCGAGCCGGTCCTGCAGCGGCAGCCCGCTGATGTTCTGCTCGAGCTCGTCGTCCTGGAAGAAGAACTGCAATCCGAGCTGCGCGCGCGCCGTGATCCCGAGCGCGTAGCCGAAGAGGTTGCGGTAGCCGTACTCGAACGAGCTGCGCAGCCCCTGCCCCGTCGAGATCCCGAGCTGGAAGTCGAAGTACTGCGGGAGGCGCTCGCGGACCGTGACGGTGACCGGCTTGACGCGCTCGGGCAGCTCCGGGTCGGCGGGCTGGATGGTGACGCTCGAGAAGACCCCGAGCGCCATCAGCGCCTCCTGGCTGGCCTGGATCGCGCTCGGCCGGAAGAGGGCGCCCTCGACGAACCGGAGCGAGTCGCGGATGAGGCCCTCGCTCGTGCGCTCGTTGCCCTCGACCTGCACCGCGCCGACGTGCACCTCGAAGCGCTCGACCACGTCGAGCACCACCTCCGCGCGCTCGCGGTCCTGGCTGAAGCGCACGTCCGGATCGATGCGCGCGTAGAGGTGACCGCGCTCGCGGTAGGCCTCGGTCATGCGCCCGATCGCCTCCTCGAGGCCGAGGTAGCTGAACGGCTCTCCGCGTCGAAGGCGCGCGACCTCGAGCAGGGCGCGATCGCCGAGGACCGTGTTGCCCCGCAGGCTCACGCCGAAGAGCAGGGTGCGCGCCCCCTCGAAGACGGGCAGCACGACGACCGCGCGGCCGCGCCCGACCTGCTCGAGACGCGCCGGGCCGACGCGCGCGCCGAGGAAGCCCGCCGCCTCGTAGACGTCGCGGAGATGCTCGACCGCCTGCTCGTAGAGGGGCTCGTAGAATACGCGGCTCGGATCGACCTCGAGCGGGCGGGGCACCTCGCGCGCGCGGCGCGTCCGCCCGCCCCCGAGGCCGAGCCCGTCGGCGGTGTGGCTGTCGACGGGCGCGAACATCCGGGTGTCGGGCAGGTCGCTCTCGAGCACGCTCACCACCTGTCCGCGCAGGTAGTCGCTGTCGAAGTGCGTCGCGCCGGGGAAGGACATGCCCACCACCGCGAGCTGTCGGCCCGGCGTGACCCGGACCTCGAACACCACGCGGCTCCCCTCCCCGCGGTAGCGGTCGATGGTTACCACGGCGCGGTGGAAGCCGTGGCGGCGGAAGAGCTCCGACACGCGGTCCTCGATCGCGGCGAGGCTCCTTCGCGTCAGCCGCTGCTCCTCGAGCTGGAGCACCTCCTCGACCGCAGTGCGCGGGAGCGGCTCGTGGCCGACCAGCCGGATCTGGTAGCGCGGCCCGAGCGACAGCGGGACGCGCAAGACCGCCTCCTCGCCCTCACGCTCCAGCGTCGGCTCGCCGAGCCGCGCCTCGAGCCAGCCCTCGCGCCGCAGGGTGCGGCCCGCCTCGCGCACTCCGTCTCGCAGGCGGGTTCGGTCGAGCACGTCGCCGACCTCGAGGCCCACCGCGTCGGGGATGTCCACGTCGCTCGGCGCCGCGTCGCCCTCGAAGATCCAGCGCGTGATGCGCACCGGCTCCCCTTCGGCCACGCGCACGCGCAGGACCTTGCGGGTGGGGTCGTCGGTGTCGCGGAGGCGGAGGGTGATCCGCGCGTCGGCGTACCCGCGCTCCACGTACGCGGCCGCGACCGCCTCCGCGAGCGCGGCCAGCTGGCCCTGCTCGAGCTCGCGGTCGATGCCGAGCGCCAGCACCTGCTCGACGTCTTCGTCTGAGATCACCGCGTTGCCCACCACGTCCACCCGCGTGATCACGATGCGGGGGACGAGCTGCACGATCAGGGCGACGCCGCTGCCCTCGGCCACCGCGTCGATCTGCACGTCCGCCCAGCGGCCGCTCTCGAGCAGCTGCTGAACCGTGGTGCGGAGCAGGCGGCGCGTGAGCGGCGCGCCGATCGGGATGCCGACGTCGCGGGCGCCGGTCGCGCCGCTCGTCTCGCCGGTCACGCGCACGTCCACCACGCGCCGACGCACGAGGTTGCGCGGCAGCTGGGCGGACGCGGGCATCGCGAGCGCCCAGAGGAGCGCCGCGGCGATCGAGAGACGGACAGGCTTCACTCGAATTCCAGACGATAACCCCAGTCGATGCCGAGGTTCCCGAAGGAATTGGTCCCGTTGATGTTGTAGTTGTCGTAGCTCAGCCCGATGCGCTGGTTGTCGTCGAGCTGCCAGTCGAGCGCGCCCCGGAACTCGCGGGACTCGCCGAGCCCCGTCTGCGCGCTGAGCCGCACGCGCTCCGCGATCCGCTTGCCCACCGAGAGGCGCGGCTCGCTGCGGCCAGTCTGCGGCGAGTAGCCGGTCGTCACGCGGATGTCGTCGATGAGCGGCACGGCCCGGCGCACCTCGCGGTCGAGCCCGGTGATGGTCGTCAGCGCCTCGAGCGCGGCGGCGCTCGCCAGGTCGCCCTCCTGCTGGAGCTGCTGGAGCTCGGCCCGCGTCATGCCCACCGCGAGCAGCAGCAGGATGTCCGGCTGCGCGAGATCGGGGTCGCTCCGCGTGATGAGCTGCAGGTTGTCGCTCGAGCCGAGCAGGTTGAGCACGATGCGCCAGCTCGGCGCCGAGAGATCGCTGCTCCGACGGATCTCGGTCGTCGCCTCGATGTCGAGCCGCGGGTCGATGCGGGTCGAGTCGTCGAACGTGATGCGCCCGCGTCGGACCGTGAACTCGTTGTTCTGGAAGTAGAGCTGGCCGCGCGTGATCCGCATCGCGCCCTGCACGCCGTAGCGCTGATCGGTCCCGACGAGCCGGAAGGGTCGGTCCCGGGTGTCGAGGCGCACGTCGGCGTCGATGAGGTTGTTCTGGATGCGGAAGGGGCGGCGCTGGAGCACGCGCAGATCGAGCGCGACGAGGTCCTGCTCCGGGTCGTAGCGCCGCACCGTGGTGCGCTCCTGCCGCATCAGCCCGCGGACCGCGGTGGCCGCGACGTCGCCGAGGCTCCGCAGCTCGATGGGCCGCGTGTACTCGAAGCGGCTGACGGTCAGGTCGCCGCTGAGGATCGGGAGGCGCTCGCCGCGGCTCCAGTTGAGCTGCATCTCGCCGCCGAGGCTCGTCTCCACGCCCTCGGCGAAGTCGAACCCGAGGTCGCGCGCGGTCACGTCGATCACGTAGCGCTCGAGCGACTGCTCGCGCAGCTCCGCCGCGCCCGACGCCGTCACGTGGCCGCCCGCCATGTCCGCCTGCAGCTCCTCGAGCAGGATCGAGCGCTGGCTGAAGCGGACCCGGCCGCTCACCCGCTCGATGGGGTCCTCGAAGCTCGCGAGCCGGACCCGGCCGTTGCGCAGGTTCGCCTCGCCGTAGAGCTCCGGGTCGGCGAGCTCCCCGGTGACGTTGAACTGCGCCTCGATGCGACCGCTCGCCTCTTCGACGCTGGGCGAGAGGCGCGCGAGCAGGTCGAGGTCCACGTCGCCGTTCACCTGGAGCGCCAGCCCGTCCTCCACCGACGCGCGCCCCCGCACCCGCAGGCGCGAGTCGGGCCCGACGAAGCGCGCCTTGTTGATGGCGAGCACGCCGTCCTTGAAGGTCAGGTCCACGTCCCGGCGGTTGCGGATCTCGAGGTCCGCCTGCGCGAGCCGGACGTCGGTGAGCCGCACGCTCCCCTCGAGCGTCTCGGGCTGCCGGAGCGCGCCGTGGTCGAACGCAAGCACGCCGCTCACCGCGCCCTCGAACGGCGCGACACCCTCGGTGCGTGGGATCAACGAGCCGAAGTCCAGCCCGTCGAGTCGGACCTCGCCACGCAGCGGCAAGGGCTCGGTGCGGCCCACCGTCAGGTCGACGAAGAGGTGGTCGTCGAGCCCGGAGCCGCAGACCACGAACGCGCTCGGCCGCTCGAAGCGAGGCATCGGACCCTCGACGGTGCGGATGGGCGGGTCGGCCGGCCAGTCCGCGTGGGCCAGGCCGATCCGCGCGCGGGCGCACGGCGCGTCCGGCAGCGCGCGGCGGTCCCAGTCGCTGGCCTCGACGATCCACGGGTCGCTCGTGTCGGTCATGCGCACGAAGAAGCGTCCGTCGCCCAGCGCGCGCCCGTCGTAGGTCACGTTGGTCACGCCGACGTCGAAGTCGGCGCGCATCGCGTCGAAGGTGCCGCCGATCCGTCCGATCGCGGTCGCGACTCCGTCGAGGCCGTCGAAGCGGTCGCCGATGCCCTCGAGCTGACTGAGCATGATGCGGTCCGCCACCGCGTCCATCGCGAGCCGACCGCCGAGGCTCATCGTGCCGTCGACGGAGAGCGTCCCCTCGCCCTTGCGCATCGAGAGGTGCGCGATCGACAGCTCCGCGCCCGCCGCGCCGCGGTCCCAGTCGAGCCAGCGGAAGTGACCCACCATGCGCCCGTCCTCGAACGCGTAGTCGTCCAGCGACGCGGTCGGGAAGTCGAGGTTCAGGTCGACATCGAGCGTCCCGCTGGGCTCGTCGCCGGGGAAGCCGTTCGTGTACCGCAGGTTGGCTTGCCCTCGCGCGATGCCCTGGTAGCTGGCGAAGCGCTCGTCCTCCTCGAACCCGAACACGTGATAGAAGTCGCGCAGCGCGAGCCCGTCGAGGTGCAGGAGCCCCGTCATCTCCAGGCGGTCGTCGTGGAAGTTCAGGTAGAGGTTCTCCGCGCGGTAGCGGCTGTCGTTCTTGGCCGCGCTCACCATCGCGAAGTGCACGCCCATCCCGTCCGGGTCGAGCAGCGCGTCGCTCTCCACGCTGCCGAGGCGGAACGTGTCGAAGACGAAGTCGGCGAGCTGCACGTGGCCGGTCACGTGCGGGTCCTGGAAGGTGCCGTCGATGTTGCACGTCGCCGTCCCGACGCCCTGGATGGGCCAGCGGTCGAGCGGGGTGATGTCGCGCATGTCGACGTCCGCGCTGGCGCTCACCCTGAGCTGGTTGTCGAACCCGAGGTGGACGTCGCCGCGGATGCGGCTGCGGGGCAGCGCGGCGACGAGGTCATGGAATCGCACGGCGTCTTGCCGGATGGACCAGCGGCCGTCGAAGGTGCCGTGGCTCACCCCGATCACGCGACGGACGTGCGCCTCGTGCCACGGGTTGTGGCTCACCCGGAAGTCGCGCGTCCGGAGGTGCACCGGGCCCTCGAGCCGGAGGGGCTCGAGCGTCCCGGACGCGACCAGGGAGCCGGCGAGGAACCACTCGACGATGCCGTTCTCGGTCACGCCGAGGTCGAGCATCAGGCGGGCGAAGCTCACGTCTTCGACGTCGGCGCGCAGCTCGACCGGGAACCCGCGCTCCGGGTCGAGCTCCACCCCGCCGGCGAGGTTGATCCGCCCGCCGTCGCGCGGGACGGTGACGTAGCTCCCGTCGCGCAAGGCGACGCGGTTGCGGTCGGCGAGGAACTCCACGTGCAGCGTCTCGCCGAGCCCGAACTGCTCGATGAAGGCGTCCCGGAGCTCGACCGAGCCCTCCGCGTGCTGGATGTCCTCGCGGGTGAAGAGGTGCGCTTGCAAGGCGACCTGGCCGCGGATCGGCGGCAGGGTCACGTCCTCCGGGAGCGGCAGCCGCTCGAGCTGCGCGAGGTCGTAGCGGAGCGCCACGCGCCCCGTGTAGCCGTGGTCCTCGAAGGGCATGGGCAGCACGGCCTCGTCGACCGCGACGTGCAGGTGCGGCGTCTCGAGCTCGAGGTGGGGCAGCCGGATCTCGTGCTCGGCGATCTCGGCGCGCGCGTCGATGAGGGAGAGGGTGTCTCGGCCGCCGCGGTGTCGGACCCAACCGTCGCGGCTCACCGCCTCGACCGCGATGCCGTCGTCGATGCCCGTCACGTGCAGCTCGACGTGGCGCAGCTGCCCCGACGCGTGCGGCTCGGCGTCGACCGTGAGCGTCGAGTCGAAGACGTGGAAGGCGTCGAAGGGCAGGGTGGGTGGTCCGCCGCTGGGGGGCGGGCCCTCCGCGCGCGGCATGTTCCGGACCTGGCCGTTGCGGATCACGAGCCGGAGATCGGCGCGGCGGATCTGGATCGTGTCGATGTCGATGCCGCCGCGCAGGAGCGCGCGGAAGCTCGGCTGGATGCTCAGCTCCTCGGCCGTGGCGAAGCGCCCGTAGACGGGATCGTCGAGGGTGATGTCGCGCCCGATCAGCGAGAACGGCACGAGCTGCAGCTGCACGCGGCCGATCGTGGCCCGCAGGCCGAGCTCCTCCCGGATGACGTTCGTCGCGAGATCGTGGAGCCGATCGCGGCTGGTGGAGGAGCGGACCATCAGGGCGGCGGACGCAGGAATGCCCAGGGCGAAGATCCCGAGGACCGCCAACCACCGACGCCACCGCTGCCACAGACGCGCGCGGCTCATCTCGTCGCCGCCGAATTCAAACGATTCACGCTATCACGCGGCGGGATGCCACGCGTTTTCCTGACGGAAGCGTGAGGCGCCCGATTCAGGGGCGCCAGAGGGCATGTCCTCACAGATCCCGCGGATGGACCTATGATCCCGTCATGGTCGATCCTGCGAGCATGCTGAAGGGCCGGACCCGCGAGACGAAGATCCACCGCGACGCGCGCGGCCGGTGGTTCAACGACGGAGCCGAGATCACCCACACGCTCCTGACCCGCGCCTTCGACGCGTGGCTGCTCCCGGCCCCCGACGGCTCGGGGCGCTGGTGCCTCTCCAACGACATCAACTGGGCCTACGTGTCGCTGGAGGGCCCGCCTCGCTTCGTGCGCCGGGTCGAGGTGGAGGCGGGCGCGGTCACGCTGCATCTCTCGGACGACAGCCAGGCGCGGCTCGATCCGTCCACGCTCCGCCAGGGGCCGGAGGGCGCGCTCTACTGCGACGTCCCGGGCGACATGACGGCCCGCTTCGACCCGCACGCGATGATGCAGCTGGAGTCGCTGATCGACGAGGACGACGAGGGGGTTTTCCTGACCCTCGACAATCGGCGAATCCGCCCGCCCCAGGTCGCTCGGCCTCTCTGAAAGTGGACGTCAATATTCGAAGCGCTCGACGTTTCTTCGATACGTGACGAATTGGAGCTGTCGGGGGCTCGATGGCCTGCTGTCGCTGTCGCCCTCGAGCGACGTCGACGCCATCGCTGACGTGGCCTGAACCGTCGACATCCACCCGCCCCGAGGCTACGGTCCGGGCGGATGGACTCTCGCTCGCGCAGCGCGGACATGATCGCGCTCCTCGTCGTCGCCGCGATCGGCGCGCCGCTGATCTACTTCGTGGCGAGCGCGTTCGCCGACGGGGAGGTCCGGCGGCAGGAGATGCCGCTCCGCTCGCTCCTCGGCACCGACGCCTACGAGGCCCTCGCCCGCGGTGAGCAGACCGAGCAGCACTACATGGGCGACGATCGGCGCGCCCCCGACTTCACGCTCCCGCAGCGGGACGGCTCCACCTGGCGCCTCTCCGACCACCGCGGGAAGGTGCTCGTCCTGAACTTCTGGACCGTCACCTGCCAGCCGTGCATGGAGGAGATGCCGTCGCTGATCACCCTCTCGCGCATCCTCGCGGAGCGCGACGACGTGGAGCTGGTGACGATCAGCGTCGATCGCGACTGGGAGACGGTCCGCAGCGCGGTGCCCGAGGACGTGCCGATGACGGTGCTCCTCGACCCCGACCGCGAGGTGGTGCGCGAGATGTTCGGCACGCGCCTCTTCCCCGAGACCTGGGTCATCGACCCGGACGGCGTGATCCGGCTGCGCGTCGACGGCCGCCGCGACTGGTCGAGCGCCGTCGCGCTGGACGTCTTCGAGTCCTACCTCTGATAGCCTCCCGGGAGCGTGGAGGAGACGGAGACGCCCGCAGATCCCCTCATTGGGCCCATCGATCCCCTCATAGGGAGATTGCTCGACGAGCGCTACCGCGTGACGAAGCTCCTCGGCCGCGGCGGCATGGGGCGCGTCTACGACGCGGTGCAGGTGGAGCTCGGCCGCCGGGTCGCGCTCAAGGTGCTCGCGCCGGAGCTGGCCAAGGAGCCGACCATCCTCGAGCGCTTCCGGCGCGAGGCGATCGCGGCCGCCATGCTCGGCCATCCGCACATCGTCGACGTCACGGACTTCGTCGTCCCCAAGCAGGGCCCGCCGTTCCTCGTGATGGAGCGGCTCGTCGGCGAGGGCTTGATGGACGTGCTGCAGCAGGGCGGCATGCTCGAGGTCGAGCGCGCGGTCCGCATCACGGTGCAGCTCCTCGACGCGCTCCAGGAGGCCCACGAGGCCGGCATCGTGCACCGCGATCTGAAGCCGGCGAACGTCTTCCTCGTCGCGCTGGCCGCCGGTCAAGAGATGGTGAAGCTCCTCGACTTCGGGATCGCCAAGCTGCGCGACGCGGGCGGAAAGGGGCGCCTGACGGCGGTGGGCGAGATGGTCGGGACGCCGCGCTTCGCCGCCCCCGAGCAGCTGAAGGGCGGCGAGGTCGACGCGCGCACCGACGTGTACGGCGCGGGCGTGTTGCTCTACGGGATGCTCACGGGGCGGCCGCCGTTCCCCGGGCCGACGGCGGATCTGATCCGCGCCGTGCTCGAGGACGACCCGCCGGACGTGCGCGTGATCAACCCGGCCGTCGAGCCCGCGCTCGCGGCCGTGGTGCAGAAGGCGATGTCGAAGCGCTCCGCCGACCGCTTCGCCAGCGCGCGCGAGATGATCGACGCGCTCGGCGGGGCGCGCTTCAAGGGGGCGGACGAGGACGCGCCGCGAGAGTCCGCGGTGGCCGCCATCGAGGCGGCGAAGAAGGAGCGCCCGTCGTCGAAGCGCGCGCCGAAGTCACGGGCCCCGTCGATCGGGCTCATCGCGGGTGGAGCGATGGTCGCCGGGCTCGCGCTCGGCGGGCTCGCGGTGGGCGCGAGCGTGTTCTTCGTGATGAGCGCGGGAGAGCCCGAAGCCGCCGCTGCCGCGCCCACCTCCGATCCTCCCCCCGAGACGCCAGCGGCCACGGCCCCGGTCTGCGCCCAGTGGATCGAAGCGGCGTGCAGCTGCCCGGGCGTCGCGGGGCAGAACGCGTGCGCCACCGCCAACCAGGTCGTCTCGCAGCTCGCCCCCGACGCGCAGGCGAGCGAGTGCGGCCGCGCCGTCGCCAGCTTCGTCTGCCCGCCGACCGAAGAGGCGCGGCTCGTGGAGGAGGGCGTCTTCTCCGAGCGGCTGGTCGTGGGCGGGACGCGCCACTTCGCGTTGCAGCTCCGCGGGGGCGTCCGCACCGAGATCTGGATGACGAGCGAGGCGCTCGACGCGTACCTCGTGCTCCGCGACCCCGAGGGCGTCGTCGTCGCGATCAACGACGACGCGGTCGCGGACGACAGCGGGACCGACGCGCAGATCGTCTACTTCCCGCGCACGAGCGGTCGCTTTCAGATCGAGGCGCGTGCCCGCGACCCCCAGGCGGGTGGAGGCGAGTTCGATCTGATCGTGGCGCTGGGGGAGCCGGAGCGCACCCGACGGCGCCGTCGCCCGCGCACGCCGCAGCAGCAGGTGATCGAGCCCTGGAATCAGACCTCGCCCGGTGGGCTCCGGCCCAACCCGCCCGCGCCGCGGAACTTCGACCCCTTCACTCCGGAGCCCACTCCGGAGCCGGCGCGTCCACCGCCCAGAGCGCTCTGACCGGGTCGAGCCCGAGCTGGGCGGTGAGCGGGTTCGAGAAGGTGCCGTACGCGTTGAAGCGCGCGTAGACCTGCTTCCAGCGGGTCCATCGCGCTCCGTAGCGCGCGGCCGCCTCCGCTCCGTCGATCGTGTGGTGCTGCCCCCAGTGGAGGCGCGCGCCCAGCGGGCGGAGGGCCAGCTCCAGCCGCCTCAACATGCTGAATCGATAGCGGTCGTGACGTGCTCGCACCCACGGGAGCTCGGTCTCGTCGTAGAGGAGCGGGATCTCGATCGCGCAGGCCGGCCCGTCGAAGGAGGGCGCGAGCCAGGCCTCCGAGGCCGCGACGAAGCGCACGCCGATCGGCGAGGTGTGCCAGTGCTCGCCTTCGTCGAGCCGCCCGTTCGGGGTCTCGAGCTCCTCCGCGAGCGCGATGATCCGCTCCACCGCCTCCTGCGCGCGGTCGAGCGGCACGAAGGCCTCGATGGAGATGGCGTGCACCTCGGGGCCGAGGCTGGTCTTCATCACCTCGGCGCTCGCGGAGGAGAAGACCGAGCGCCCCTCGAAGTCCCTCCGGAAGACCCACTGGCCGAGCCTCGGAAAGAACAGGCCGACGTTCTCGAGCAACCCGGTGCTGACGATCTGCACGCCGAAGCGGAGCAGCCGGTCGAGCACGCCGTCGCGTCTGGGCGCTTCGCCGTCCCTCGGACGCAGCTCCTCCCGCTCGATGAGCACACAGAGCGGCTGGCCCGCGTAGGGGCTCCCCTCGGCGTAGCGGTGCGGGACGCAGAGCATCCAGAAGAACTCCGGGTGCGCGCGGGCGCGCTCCTCGAGCGGCACCTCCTTCACCCGGTCCCAGGTCATCACCTGCGGTCGCTCCTTCAGCCAGAAGCGCGGCCGCACTTCGAGGGTCAGGGCGTAGACGACGCCGAAGCAGCCGAGGTGGATCCGCGCCGCGTTCAGCAGATCGTCGTCGGGCTCGAGCTTCAGGGTGCGCACCGGATCGTCCTCGTCGCCGAAGCGCGCGCGCGCGGCCTCGAAGGCGCCGACGTCGGTCAGCCCCTCGCGCTCGATGCGGAGGAAGCGCTGCACCCGCGCGCCAGAGTCCGGATCCTTCTCGTCGGTCACGAGCTCGATCGCGACGACCCGGTCGCACATCGGGGGGTGTCGGAGCCCGGAGCCGTGCGTGCCGGTGGCCGTCGCGCCGGCGACGGTCTGTCCGTCCCACGAGCCCATGTTGTGGAGGGCGAGCCCGCGCGCGTCGAGCATCGCGTTGAGCGCGGCGATCGTGGTCCCCGCGCCCACCCGCACGTACTGGCCGCCGTCTGCGTACCAGGGCCACGGCATCTCCCCCGCGATGTGGTCGAGCTCCACGAAGTGTCCGCCCTCCGAGGGCTGGGGCGCCGCGGACGCGGAGTGGCCCGATCCCACCGCGCGGATGCGCTCGCCCGCCGCGGCCCGCTCGCGCACGATCTGCAGCAGCTCCCACGGCGCCCATGGCCGGTGCCGGCGCGCGCGGGTCCTCCGACGGCGCAAGTAGTTCTTCCAGACCGCCATCCACCCTCCCGGCGGGCGAGGATAGCAGAGCTGTAAAACGGCCTCAGCGTCGCCAGGGCAGCGCAGTGGCGCTACGTTTTCTCCGTGCGGAAAGGTCGCGTCGTCGTCGTCGTCCTCGCGCTGGCCGCGGGGGCGGTGGCGCATTTCTCCTGGAGCCCGCCCGAGGTGCGCCCGTTCCTCGACGTGGAGACGGCGACCAACGCGGTCAGCGATCGCGTGCGTGTGGCGGGCCGACAGGCCGCGATCCTCTCGACCGACGGAGAGCTCTTCGAGGTGTCCGACGCCTTCATCGAGCGCAGCGTCAGCGTGGCGCCCGATGGCTGCGCGCTGCTCGCCGTCTCCGCCGCCGGCCCACACCGCGTGACGCGCCTGGACGTCTCGCGCTGGCAGCGGCGCGGTCAGCGCATGCGGCTGCCCGTCACCTCGGTCGAGGGGCACGACGGCGTGACCACGCTGACCCTCTGCGCGGCCGACTACGCCGTCGACGCCGACTCGCCGGTGACCTTCGAGTGGCGCGCGCAGCTCGAGCCCGTGGCGTGGGAAGGAGAGGCGCACCCGCGCTACCTCGCGAGCGCCGTCGCGCAGAGCGGCGCCGCCCTCGCGGACGTGTCGGTGCACGGCTACGACATCCCGCCGCCCGAGGCGGCGTCGGTCGACCGATCGGTCCCGCTGATCGTCACGGTGCTCTTCGTGCTCGTGCTGGGGCTGCTCCTCGAGTCGAGCCTCCTGCGCTGGACCGGCGCCGTGGGCGACGGCGACCACA
This sequence comes from Sandaracinaceae bacterium, assembly GCA_040218145.1. Classification (GTDB taxonomy): domain Bacteria; phylum Myxococcota_A; class Polyangia; order Polyangiales; family Sandaracinaceae; genus JAVJQK01. The sequence continues at coordinate 54,779 of JAVJQK010000117.1, forward strand.
CGCTGCGGCGCGTCACCGTGGCGCTCCCGGCGGGGCTGCGCGGCGAGCTGATGGAGCGCGTGGACCAGGCGCACCGCGGCGGGCTCGAGGAGGCGCACGCGCTGCGGGACGCGCTCGTGGCGTACGCCGACGAGATCCGCGGGTGGAGCGCGAGCCGCATGCGGGGACCCGACTTCGAGACCGAGGCCCGCGGCGAGGCCCTGGCGGACCGGCTCCGCGCGCTGCGCGGCGAGGCCAAGGCCTCGGACTACCGGAGCGCGCGCGAGGGCTGGGTCGTGCTGACCCTCATCGTGCGACACCGCTGCGAGCTGCCCGCGCTCGCGCGCGCCTCGGACCGCGCGGCGCTCGTGCACGCGCTGCGCTCGCTCCTCCCCGCGGACGAAGACGAGCTCTGCTCCGTCGAGGCCTTCTTTCACCCCGCGGACCCGGCCTCGAGCCTCGACCCGGCGCACGCGCGGGAGCTCTTCGGCGAGCTGACCTTCCCCGCGGACTCCTTCCTCGTCGCCTGCGCGCGCTGTGAAGCGGTGGTGCGGCGCACCGAAGCGGAGACCTTCGGGCGCTGCCCGGCGTGTCAGGAGATCTTCCTGGAGCGGGAGCCCGAGTCCGACCTCGAGGCGGCCACGGCGCGGATCTGAAGATCAGTCCGACATCAGCGGCTCGAAGAGCACGAGGCCGCAGACGATCGCGATGAGGTCGAAGGCGGCGAGGATGCGGAGCCACTCCACCGTCTCCGAGAGCGGCATGCCCCCGAGCACCTCTCGGGTCGCCACCACCCCGGCCACCAGCGCGGGCGACGCGAGCGGGAAGAGGACCACGCTGAGCATGAGGTCGCGCGCGCGGGTGCGGACGCTCATCGCCGCGAAGAGCGTGCCCATGGCCACGTAGCCCAGCGTGCCGAGCACGAGGATGAGCGAGACGGGGAGCAGGACCGGGACGAGCTCGAGCCGGAAGAGCAGGCCCACCACGGGCAGGAGCACGAGGTCGATGAGCAGCACGAACACGAACGTGCCGATCGCCTTGCCCGCGTAGATCGCGCTCCGCGGGATCGGCGCGAGCATCAGGCCGCGGATCGCGTCCGCCTCGCGCTCGCGCGCCCAGGCGCGGCCCATCGCGAGCACCCCTGCGAAACACGCGCCGATCCAGAGCACGCCGGGCGCGAGCTTCCGGGATGTGTCGTCGTCGAGGAAGAAGGCGAGCGAGGTCAGCACCGTGACGAGCAGCCCGAAGAGGCCGGCCGTCACGAGGATCTCCTTCGTGCGGAGCTCGATGCGCAGCTCCTTGACCACGATGGCCCACGTGCTGCGCAGGAAGAGCTTCACGCCGCCTCCTTCACGCGCCCGCGCTCGAGCACCACGCGGCGCTCCGCCAGTCGATCCGCGAGCCCCGCGTCGTGCGTGATCAAGACCACGATCGCGCCGCGCGCCTTCTCCTCGTTCACGGTCCGCTCGAGCCGCTCCACCGCGCGCACGTCGAGGCCGGTCGAGGGCTCGTCGAGCAGGATCAGCTGCGGCGCGTGGGCCACCGCGCGGGCGAGGGCGAGCCGCTGGAGCTGCCCGCGAGAATACGTCCGCGCCGGCCGCTCGCCCCACCGCCCGATCTCGAAGCGGTCGAAGAGCGCGGCCACGTGCTCGGCCGTGGACGGAAGCCCGTGCAGCCGCGCGAAGAGCCGCAGGTTCTCGGCCGAGGAGAGGTCCGGGTAGATCATCGGCGCGTGGGCGAGGATGCCGATCGCGGCGCGCAGCGCGATGGAGCTCTTCCCCTCGTGCTCGCCGTAGCGCACCTCGCCGCGCGTCGGCTTCACCAGCTGGCCGAGGATGTTCAGCAGGGTGCTCTTGCCCGAGCCGTTCGGCCCCTCGATGACGGTCACCGCCTCCGCGTCGAAGCGCGCGCTCACCCCGACCAGCGCGCGCGTCGCGCCGTAGACCTTCACCAGGCCTTTCACCTCGACCCGATCGAACTGCGCCGTCATGCGGAGCGAGACACTACCAGCTCAGAACAGGTCCGCGACGATCGCGTCCAGGTGGAGCCAGCGATCCGGGGGGACCCGGAGGAAGCCGCCCTCGAGCGCCACGTCGCCGCGCTCGCGCCGACGGCTCAGGGCGCGCTCTCGCCCGCTCGAGGGATCCACGCCGGTGCGCTCGCGGATGGCGTCCAGGGCCATGCCCTCCGCCGTGCGCAGCCCGAGCATCAGCGCCTCGCGCACCCGATCCTCCGGGGTGAGCGTCTCCTCGAAGACCGCGCCCTCGCCGGCCAGGTACCGCTCCGGGCGGGGGTCGTTCTTGGTGCGCCGCGACGACGTCCCCTCGCTCATCGCGCCCACCGCGCCCGCGCCGAGGCCGAGGTAGTCGCCGCCGCGCCAGTAGTGCTGGTTGTGGCGGGACGCCTGGCTGGGGCGGGCGTAGTTGCTGACCTCGTAGTGCTCCATGCCCGCCGCGGCGAAGACCTCGCGGGCGCGCAGGAAGGTGTCCGCGTAGTCGTCGTCGGGCGCCACGGGCAGCTTGCCCTTCCTGTGCAGCGCGCCGAACTGCGTGTCCGGCTCGATGGTCAGGGCGTAGGCGCTCACGTGCTCGATCCCGGTGTCGAGCAGCTGGGCGATCTCACCCGCGAAGTCGTCGGGCTTCTGGCCCGGCATGCCGAACATCAGGTCCGCGCTGACCCGGCCCATCTCCTCGGTGGCGGCCCGCACCGCGCGCAGCGCGCCCTCCGGGTCGTGCAGCCGGCCCAGGTAGCGCAGCCGCTCCGCGTCGAGCGACTGCACGCCGATGGAGAGCCGGTTGACGCCGACGTCCCGGAGCGCGGCCGCCTTCTCGCGGTCGAGCGAGGTCGGGTTGCACTCCACGGTGATCTCCAGGTCGTGCGCCCGCTCCGGGAACGCGTCGAGCACCCCGTCGAGCACCCTCCCGAGCGCCTCGGGCGCCCAGAGGCTGGGCGTGCCGCCCCCGAAGAAGACGCTGTGGAGCGTGCGCCCCTCGAGCCGCTTCCGGGCCAGCTCGCCGAGCACCGCGTCGGCGTAGGCCTCGTGGGGCACCTCGCTCCTGCGGATGCCCGCGGACGCGAAGTCGCAGTAGGGGCACTTCTTGAGGCACCAGGGGAAGTGCACGTAGACGCTGGTGCGCACGCCCCTGAGGTGGCACTGCGCGGGCTCGGCGGCAAGGCTTGACCGCCCGGGCACGCGTCCTAAGTTGCGAGCCGCGTCGGCGCCGGCGCAGAGGAAGCATGGGATGAGCAAGCGCGATTACTACGAAGTCCTGGGGGTCGACCGCTCCGTGGGCGCGACGGAGCTGAAGAAGGCCTACCGCAAGCTCGCGCTCGAGTTCCACCCGGACCGGAACCCCGACGACCCCGCCTCCGAGGAGCGCTTCAAGGAGGTCTCCGAGGCGTACTCGGTGCTCAGCGACGGCGAGAAGCGGCAGGTCTACGACCGCTACGGTCACGCGGGTCTCCAGGGCGGGGGCGGCTTCGGCAACGTCGAGGACATCTTCAGCCACTTCGGCGACATCTTCGGCGACCTGTTCGGCATGGGCTTCGGCGGGATGGGCGGCCGGCGACGCCGCGACGCGCCGGTGCGCGGCTCCGACCTGCGGGTCCCCGTGCGCCTCACCCTCGAGGAAGCCGCGTTCGGCTGCCAGAAGGAGGTCGACGTCGCCTACCCCGCGCCGTGCAACGCGTGCCAGGGCACGGGGGCCGAGGGCGCGGAGCTGATCGTGTGCACCGCCTGCCAGGGAGCGGGCCAGGTCGCGATCAACCGCGGCGCGTTCATGCTCTCCAGCACGTGCCCCACCTGCCGCGGCCGCGGCCAGATGCCCAAGGCGCTCTGCGGTGAGTGCGAGGGCTCGGGCGAGGAGGCGGTCGACCGGACGGTCAAGGTCAGCATCCCGGGCGGGATCGACGAGGGCCAGAACCTGCGCCTCGCCAACCAGGGCCAGCCTGGCCTCCGCGGCGGCCCGCCCGGTCACCTCTTCGTGGCCATCGACATCGAGCCGCACGCGCACTTCAAGCGCGAGGGCTTCGACCTCATCTACGACCTGCGCCTCAGCTTCCCGCAGGCGGCGCTCGGCGGCGAGATGGAGGTCCCCACCCTCGCCCCCGACGACGACCCCGTCACCGTGAAGGTCCCCGCCGGCGTCCAGCCCGGCGATCACCTCGTCGTGCGCGGCGAGGGCGTGCCCCGCCTCGACGGACGCGGCCGCGGCGACCTCGTCACCGTCATCCAGATCGACGTCCCGCAGAAGCTCAGCCAGAAGGCGCGTCAGCTCCTCGCGGAGCTGCAGAGCACGTTCGAGCAAGAGGCCTGAGAGGTCTCACTCGCGCCAGGTCGTCCTGAAGAGGGCGCCCGTAGGGCTCGCGTCGCTCATCTCGCAGAGCGGGTCGTCCGCGCCGGTCATCTCGACCATCGCCTCGAACATGCCGACGTTCGCGACCTGATTGAGCGGGCTGACGAGGTGCGGCGGATGCCGCAGGCGACTCTCCGCCCACCCGGGGCCGTACTCGGCGTCGATGTGCGTGCCGCGCTGGAACATCCGGTCGACCCTGCCCGCGATCTTCAGCAGCGCCCGCGGTCCGGTGAAGCTCAGGAGGCGACGGTAGATCGGGTTGTTCGCCATGCTCCGAGTCCGGCGCCGCGCCCACGCGATGACGTTTCGCTCGGTCGGGTAGTACTGGTCGCAGATGGCGTGGAAGACGGCGTTCACGTGCACCGCGGGGATCCACACGGTGGGCGGCGGCGGGTTCCGGAACAGCTCCGCGACGTCGAGGGGCAGCCCCTCCGCGCAGAGGTCTTCGTGGCCCTCGAGCGCGGAGCGGAGGAGCGTCGACTTGGAGCGCGCGTCCGGGTAGGCGTCGAGCCCTCCCGGCACGGTGGCCAGGTACTCCGCCAGCCGCGGGAAGCGGCGGGCGCAGACCGTCTGCGCGTCGTCCCCCATCCTCTTCAAGGCTAGCCCCACGGTCTCATCAACGACCAGAGGGCGCGGATCTTCAGCCGTGGACGCGGACTTCCGCCGTCCGGATCCGTCGACCCAGCGCGCGACGGGTGGCTTCGCGCGCGGCGTCGAACGCGTCGGCGCCGCGGTGGAGCTGGAACGGGCCCACCCGGGGCAGCGGCTCGATCACCAGGGTGACCAGACCCTCGCGGCGGGGGATCTTCAGCGCCTCGCCGCCCGGGCGGCGCCAGGGCGAGCGCGAGGCCAGGTGATGAAAGAGCACGCGAGACGCGTCTCGCAGCCCGGTCAGGCCCGGCCGGTCGCGCACCCCGCCGTCGACGAGCACGCCGCCCGCGTGGCGCACGGGGTGAAACATCAGCGGGACCGCGCACGACGCGTGGAGCGCAGGCGCCGCGGGGCCGTCCTCGAGCACGCGCACCTCGCGGCGCAAGACGTCGTACACGCTGACCGCGGCCGGCACGCGGCACTCGGACAGATCGCGCACGGGGAGCAGCCGCTCGAGCCTTCGGCGGAAGAGGCGACCGCGGAGCAAGCCGGCGCCGGGGCCCGGGTCCCAGAAGTCCTCGCGCTTCAGCCCGAGCAGCTCGTCCGCGAGCTCGCGGGCCTCGAGCCCGGAGGCCCACGCGCCCGTCACCAGCGCGCCCGCGCTCGAGCCCGCGACGCGCTCGGGGAGCAGGCCCTCTTCCTCCAGCACCGTCAGCACGCCGCAGTGCGCGAAGAAGCCGAAGAACCCGCTCGACATGCCGAGCGCGTACGGCGCCTCCTCCAACCACTCTCGGAGCGTCGTCACGGCGCGGAGGGTAGCGCGCGCTCAACGCGAGGGCAGCGCGGGACGCAGAGGGGGGAGCTCTGCCCCGTTCAGCCACGCGTAGATGCCCCACGACTGGAGCACGCGGCGCGTGTAGCGGCGCGTCTCGTCGTAGGGGATCTCCTCGACCCAGACGTCGAGGCGCTGGTCGGGGCGCTCGTCGATCCATCGGTCCACGGCGCCCTGGCCCGCGTTGTACGCCGCGGGCAGGACCACGGGGTTGTCGGGGTAGCGCTGCCAGAGCCAGCTCATGAACTCGGCCCCGATGGTCACGTTGGTCGCGGGCTGGGTGAGCGTGCTCGGGGTCGCGCGCAGATCCACGCGCTGCGCGAAGCGGCGCGCGGTGGGCACGATGAGCTGGGTCAGCCCGTAGGCCTGCGCGACGGAGACCGCGTCGGCGCGGAAGCTGCTCTCCTCGCGCGCGATGGCGAAGATCAGCTCGGCCGGGACCGGGCGGTCCTGCGCGGCGCGCTCGATGACGTCGGCGTAGGCGCGCGGGTAGGCGATGCGCCAGCGCGCGTAGTGGTCGTCGGTCGGCGGCGCGGTGAGGAACGCGTCGAGGAACCGGCGCGTGAGGTAGACGGCCTCCGGGTACGCGCCCGCGCGGTCGTAGAGGCTGGCCTCGACCCAGCGGAGCTCGTCGTCCGCGGCGCTGGAGCGCTCGCGCACGTAGGCCAGCTCCTGCTTCGCCTCCTCGATCGCGCCCACCTCGAGCAGCGCGAGCGCGCGCCCGAAGGCCGGCGTGTCGAAGTCTTCGCGCCACGCAAACGTGATGGACGCATCCCCGCGGCTCCCCCAGCGGGCCCTCGCGCTCTCGGCCGCGGCCGGGCTCAGCTCGCTCAGGCGCACGAGCGCTTGCTGGGCGTAGTAGGAGAGGGGGTGCGTCTCGACCAGCTCGGTCCACGCCTCGCGCGCCTCGTCGGGTCGCTCGAGCTCGAGGAGCAGCACCGCGCGCCAGTACGCCGCGCGGCCGTGGAGATCCTCCCGGTCCTCCTGGGTGCCCTCCGCGAGCGCGCCCTCGAGGTGGGCGAGCGCCTCCTCCCGCTGGCCGGCGCGGCGGGCTCGCCAGGCGAGCATGAAGCGCGCGTGGCCGTGCATGTCCCCGCCGGGATAGGTGCTCGGCAGGGTGCGCAGCCGCTCCACCATCGCGTCCTCGTCGCCGTCCTCGCCGAGCAGCAGCGCGCCTCGGTAGCGCGCGTCGTCGGCGAGGCTGTGCCCGGGCGTCTGCTCTTCGAGCAGGCCGTATTGCTGACGCGCGAGCTCGTGATCGCCCGACGCCGCGTAGGCCTTGCCCGCGAGGTAGCGGCTCCAGGCGCGCACCTCCTCCTGCGCGCAGTCCCGGGCCACCACCGCGAGGTGCTGCGCGGCGCGCCCACGCTGGCGGCGGTAGTAGATGGCGCGGCCCTCCTGGTAGCGCGCCTGGCACTGCAGCCCGTCGTCTTCGGCTCGCTGGGCGACCTCGTGGAACGCGGCCTCCGCGTCGTCCCAGCGCATCGCGCTCGAGAGCGCCTCGGCCCGCGCGAACGCCTCCTCGGGGGTGGGCTCGCGCAGGTCGCGTCGTCGCTCCGGGGGGAGGGCGGCGAGCAGGGCCGGGAGCCGCTCCTCGGCCTCGCGCGCGGCCGACGAGAGCGGCGCGCGGGTGGCGACGCGGCGCAGCAGCCGGATCGCCTCGACCTTGGCGTCGACCTCGTCTCGCTGCGCGAGCAGCTGCGCGAGGGGGAGCGCCACCGACGCGCGCGCCGACGACGCGGACGACTCCGCGAGCAGCGCGCGCAGCAAGGGCTCCGCCCGCTCGACCTCGCCGGCCTCGACCCACGCGGCGGCCTGAAGGTCGCGCGCGTCGTCGCGCCCGGCCCAGTCCAGCTCCGTCAGCGGCGCGACCTCCTCGGCCGCGAGCGCGGCGTCGCCTTCCATCATGATGCGGGCGCGCAGCAGCCGGGCCCAGGGCGCGAGCGGGTGCTCGGCTCCCTCCGTCGGCGTGGTCACGTGCGCCAGCGTCGCGTGGGCCCGCGCGGGAGCCCCGGACTCGAGCGCGGCGCGCGCGGCGAGCCAGTAGAGCTCCGTCCGGGTCTCCTCGGGCGCGTCCGGCAGCACCTGGTTGGCGATCGCCTCGGCGCGCTCCGCCTCGCCGTTCGAGAGCGCGAGCAGGATCTGTCCCACCGGCGCGGCCGGGTTGGGCCGCACCACGTCGGGGTCGAAGCGCCGCTCCGGCGGACTGGCCGGCGGGGCGCTCTCCTGCGTCGCGGCGGGCGCCGTCGCGGAGAGCGAGGGCGGAGACGAGGAAGGCGTGTTGCACGTCGCCATCGCGGCCGCGAGCGCCCCGACCATCACCCTGAGCGGAACCAGCATCATGCCCGACCGTACGGCCGCCCCCTCTCGCCACCAACTTCTCGTCCGCCGCACCACCTCGTCGACAAAGATAGCCCCCGTCGCCATTCCACCCCGTCTGCTCGCTCGGGCCTCGAACGCCGCCTGCGCTTCGGATCCAAGTGGCCGGCATCACACCCGTTTCGAGGCGAGCGTCGGGCCCGACGGAAAAAGTGCGCCCGCGCCGGGAGGAGGTGGCGCGGGCGCGGGGGGAGGGAGAGGAGTGGATTCAGCGAGCGCGGTGGCCACGGCGGCCGCGACGCTCGCCGCGCTCGCCGCGACGCTCGGCGCGCTCGGCCCGGAGCTCCGCCGCGCGGGCCTGCTGCTCGGCCGTCAGGACGCTCTGGACCTGCTGGTGGGTGCGCTCACGCAGGGCCTGCATGGCCTCGCGGGGACGGGTGCCGTCGAGCCGCGCCTGCTCCCGGAGCGCCCGCCGCTGCTGGGCGGCCCCCTGGAGGATGCCGCGCACCTGCTGCTGCTGGCGCTCGGTCAGCGACAGCCGCTCCGTCATGCCCTCGACGCGGCGGGTGACGCGGCGCTGGGCGTGCTCGGCGCGGAGGGCCTGCGCGCGCTCCCGCTGCTCGGGCGTGAGGACCGCCCGGAACTGCTCCCGCATCTCGCGGTGGAGAGCCCGCATGGCTTCGCGGTCGCCGGACTCACGGGCCGCCTCCATGCGGGGGCGGGCGGCTTCGCGCGCTTCGCGGAGCTGGGCGCGCTGGGCGTCGCTCAGGTTCAGCTCGGCCGCCATGCGCGGACCGCGCCGGTGGTGCCGGGCCCGACGGCCGCGGTGGTGGTGGCCTCGGCTCTCGCTGACTTCGGCGTCGCCGCCCTGGGCGCTGGCCGAGATCGGCGCGGCGAGCCCGACGGCTGCGGCGAGGCCACCCGCGAGGGCGAAAGACTTCAGGGGCTTCAGGATGTCGAGGATGCTGTTCATGACGATGGGGTCCTTTCGAGAATCTGCGGGCCGGGGGTGGGAGTGAATGGACTCTTTCGCGTCTCGCTTCGTCCCGGCCTCGCATAGAAAGAAACGCATCGGGTCTGAAGCACTCCTGAAGCGGCCCCAACTTTCTTCTGACTTCCTCGTAGACCCCCGAAATCATTGCCTTCTATTCTCGGCGCCGCGCCGCCTCCGCCAGCTCCTCTTCGGACTCTCGCTCCCGTCTCTTCTGAAGATCGGCGTCCCAGCGGGCCCGATGGCGCTCCACGACGACGCGCTCCACCGCGGCGTCATTCAGGGCGCTCCGGGCGTGCTCGACCTCGCCCCGCGCCTCCGCCTCGCGTCGGAGCGCCTGCTCGAGGGCGCCGGCCAGGCGCCGCTCCTCTCGATCCTGCCGCCGGCGGAACGCCTCCTCCCGCAGGAGCGCCGCGCTGCTCGTGGGGCCGGTGGCGCGGTCCGTCTGCGCCCGCCGCGCGGCCTCGTCCCGACGGTGGGCCGTGAGCGTCGCGCGGGCCTCCGTCACCGCCGCCTCGGCCCGGCTCCGCGCCTCGAGCGCCTCGACGAGCTGTCGCTCCGCCCCCCTCTCGGCCTCGCGGCGCACGAGGTCGAGCGCTTCGAGCGGGTAGCGCTTCATGATCAGTCGACCATGCGGTCGGCCGTGAGGCTGGCGTCGATGGCGTCGTCCGCGCTCGCGCCCAGCCAGCGCCCGGTCAGGTCGCGGCTCTCGATCGCGTCCACCGTCAGGTCGCCGTTCTGGTCGAGGAGACGGAGCGTGCCCTCCAGGGTCACCTCCGAGCGCGCCTCGTCGCTGGACACCAGCGCGCCGGTCAGCGCCTCCGCGATCCGATCGAGCGCGCGCGTGCACGCCGTCTCCGCGCACACCGCGTCGCAGGCCGGTCCGAGCGTGGGGCTCTCGCTGATCCAGCCCGCGAGCACGCCGCAGCCGGCTCCCTCCCGCATCGCCGCGCCAGCGCCGTCGCCCATGCCGGCCGCGACGATGGCGGTGACCACCAGCGAGCCCACCGGCACGGACATCGAGAGCGACTCGAGCGTCACCTCGTCGGTGCCGTCCCACCCCAGCGTGATCGCGGGCGCCGGGTCGAACGTCCAGACGTCCGGCTCCGAGACGAACGGGGCCGGTCCATCCGGCACGCTGACCGGGCCCACCTCGAGCGAGTCCGGGGTCCAGGTCGCGAGCAGCGCTCCGTCCGTCACGCGGAACTCCAGCGGGCCCACCCAGCGCAGCGTGTCGAGGCGCTCGACGAGCCGGGCCACCAGCTCGCGCAGCCCGCGCTCGGGGCCTTCCCCCGCCGCGTCCAGCCGCATGCGCAGCGAGGTGTCGGGCGTCCCGCCCACCCGCTCCGCCGCGAGCGCCGCCGCGGCCGCCGTCTCTCCGCGGTCCGACAGCTCCTCCTCGAGCGCGTCCAGGTAGAGCGACGCGCCCGCGCCGCCCACCGCGGCCACCCCCGCGTCGAGGCTCCCCTCGATCACGTCCGCCGCGAGCGTCGCGGGCCGGAGCTCGAGCTCGGTCTCGTAGCGGCCGGCCGGGAGGAGCTGCGCGTCGCTGAACGTCAGGTCCACGAGCGTGTCCTCGTCGGCGACGATCTCCACGCCGTCCCGGCAGGCGCTGGCCAGCTCCGCGCCCCCCGGCCCTTCGACGCGGCCCACCACGGTGTAACGAAGCCCCGCCGCGAGGGCCGACCACTGGGCCTGCGTCTCGTCGTCGGCGTTCAGCACCGCGACGCGATCGGCGTCGCGCGGGTAGCCGTCGACCGGGTCGCACTCGGTCCCCGAGTAGACGCTCACGACGCGGCGCGCCGCCTCTTCTCGGCCGCCCTCGTAGACCGCGCGCACGACGAGCCCGCCGAAGCCCATGTCTCCCACGGAGACGTCGACGTAGACCGGCGCCGAGCGCTCCGCGGCGACGCGCAGGCGGAAGACGACGGCCGTCTCGCCCGCGACGACGGTGGTGTGCACGCGCCCGTCCGCGTCGGTGACGAGGGACAGGTCGGTGACCCCGGAGCTCTGCGCGCGGCCGACGAGCGCGAAGCGCACCTCGACGCCCGCCACGGGCCGCCCGGCCTCGGTGTACTGCACGCTCACCTCGGCCTCCTGGCCGAACGTGAGCGCGACGACGGGGTCCGACTCGAGGGTGAGCAGACCGGTGGGCCCGACCGCGGCGTCGGAGACCGCGCCGTCGAGCGTGACCTCGGTCGGACCACAGCCAACCGTCACCGCGAAGGTGATCAAGACAAGAAGAGAGCGAAGCATCGCCACACGCAGAATAGCGAGGCGTGAGCTTCGGGGCGAATCGATGGTCCGCCTCGGGTGTCCGAGCCGTAGCCGCGGCCCGCGGCGCGTGGTAGCCAGACCCACCCATGTTCGCCATCCTCGCCGTCAGCGCCGCTGCCATCGTCCTCGGGGCGGTGGTCATCGCGCTGCTCGTGCACCCCTACGCGGCGTCCATCGGGTGGCGGTACCTGCGCGGCAAGAAGCGCCAGACGGTCAGCGTCGTGACCTTCATCGCGATCGGCGGCGTCGCGCTCGGGGTGGGCGCCCTGCTCGCGGTCACCTCGATCACCAGCGGCTTCCAGGACGAGTTCCGGAACAAGGTGCTCGGGGTCAACGCCCACGTGCTCGTCCTGAAGTACGGCCTCGACTTCGAGGAGTACCGCGACGTCATCAGCCGCGCGCGGGAGATGCCCGAGGTGGCCGGCGCGGCGCCGTTCCTCATCAACGAGATGATGCTCGCCAAGGGCGACCGCATCAGCGGCGTGCTGGTCAAGGGCGTCGATCCGGACCTCATGCCGGACGTGCTCGATCTCCCGAACCAGATGACGCAGGGCAGCCTGCGTGGGCTCCGCGGCCCGAACGCCGCCGCGCCGACCCGGCCCGAGGACCTGCTCGACCCGGTCGAGGGCGACTGGAACTGGCTCCAGGACCTGGCCCAGCCCGAGGGCGACGACGGCGAGACGGCCGACGGCGAGGCGGCGCTCGAGGAGAGCCTCGACGAGGGCGAGGAGGCGCTCGACGAGCTGCTCGGCGAAGCCCCCGCGCCCGCACCGGAAGACGGCGAGGCCCCCGAAGAGGAGGCCGCGCTCCTCGAGGCCGCGCTCCTCGAGGACGCGCTGCTCGAGGATGGGCCGGACGCGGCCGACGAGGGCCTCGACGCCATCCTGGCCGAGGGCGATGACGGCGCCGACACCGCCGACGATCCGGACGCGCCCATCGTGCTCCCCGAGGTCGACGTGCCCACGCCCGAGGAGGCCGAGGCCGCGCTCGAGGACATCCCCACTCCGGCCTTGCCCGACGACCAGCTCCTCGACCAGTACCTCGAGGAGGACGCGCTCGTGCTCGAGGGCGAAGAGGGCGGCCAGGTCCCCCTCGAGGAGCTCCCGGGCGTCGTCGTCGGCTCCGCCCTCGCGGTGAACCTCGGCCTCGGCGTCGGCGATCGCGTGCAGGTGATCAGCCCGCTCGCCGGCCTCGACACCTCCATGTGGAGCGGCGAGCAGAACACCCCTCGCAGCCGCGAGTTCCGCGTCATCGGCATCTTCGAGGCCGGCTTCCAGGAGTACGACAGCCGCCTCGTCTACGTGGACCTGTTCGAGGCGCAGCACTTCTTCGAGCACGGCGACAGCGTCACCGGGGTCGAGATCACGCTCAACGACATCGACCGCGCCCCCGAGGTCGCGCGGCGCCTCGAGCGGGTGCTCGGCGGCGGCCCCTACCACACGATGGATTGGCAGGAGCTGAACCACAACCTCTTCACGGCGCTCGAGATCCAGAAGGTGATCCTCAGCATCGTCATCGCCTCGATCATCCTCGTCGCCGCCTTCTGCGTGATCGCGACGCTGATCATGATCGTGCTCGAGAAGAAGCGAGAGATCGCGATCCTCAAGGCGATGGGCGCGCGCTTCAGCGGGGTGATGCTGATCTTCATGGTGCAAGGGCTCTTGATCGGCTTCGTCGGCACCGCGCTCGGGCTCCTGGTGGGCGGCGGCGTGTGCTGGTACCTGCAAGCGTTCGAGTTCCCGCTGGACCCGTCCGTCTACCTCATCGATCACCTGCCCGTGCGCGCGAGCCTCACCGAGTTCCTCGTCACGGTGAGCATCGCGCTGCTGATCTGCCTCGGCGCGACCATCATCCCGAGCTACTGGGCCGCGCGCCTCCTGCCCGCCGACGGCGTCCGCTACGAGTGAGCGGCCGTCACGCCGGCTGGCGCGGGTCGCGCAAGGTGAGCCATCGCAGGATGTCTTGCCGCCGCACGAGCCCGAGCAGCGTGCCGCGCCCATCGACGACCGGCACCTGATCGACGTCGCGGGCGCCGAGCTTCTGGAGCGCGTCGCTCGCGGGCGCGTCCTCTCCGATCTGCTCCAGCTCGCTCACCGGCGTCATGATCTCGGCCACCGTCGCGGTGGCGCGGCGCTCCTGCGGCAGCCTCTGCACGTCGGTCACCGTCACCAGCCCGACCAGCACGCCGCCTTCGCCCAGCACGGGGAACGCGCGCTGATCCGAGCGCATGAAGTGCTCGCTCACGAGCGACGCGACCGAGATCTCCGGCCGCACCCACGCGAGGTGGCGCCGCATCACGTCGTGCACCTTCGCGCCCTCGAGCGCCTGCATGACGAGGAGCTGCTGATAGCTCCCGCGCGCCGCGCGCCAGAGGAACCACCCGATCAACACCAGCCAGATGCCGGAGAAGCCGCTCGTGAACGCGCTGAAGAGGCCGTAGGCGATCATCAGCGCCGCGAAGCCCTGCCCCGAGTACGAGGCCCACTTGGTCGCCTTGCCGAGATCGCCCGTCGCGGCCCAGATCGCCGCGCGCAGCACGCGCCCGCCGTCGAGCGGGAAGCCGGGGATCATGTTGAACACGGCCAGCACGATGTTGATCGGACCGAGCCACAGGAGCAGCGTGGCGAGCGGCCCGACGTGGCTCATCACCTCCGTCGGCGCGTCCAGCTGCGCCATCGACACGCTCATCAGCCCCACGCCCAGCAAGAGCGCGCCCACGCCGATCACCATCGAGGCGATGGGCCCCGCGATCGCCATCCAGAACTCCGCCTTGGGGGAGGGCGCCTCCTCGTCGGTGTGCGCCATGCCGCCGAACAGGAAGAGCGTGATGCGCGAGACCGGGATGCCGAAGAGGCGCCCGACCAGCGCGTGCGACAGCTCGTGCAGCAGCACGGACAGGAAGAACAGGACCGCGGCGCCGAACGCCACCGACCACGTCAACCACGGCGCCCAGGCCGGGTGCCACTCGGGCAGCACCCCCGCGCCGAGGTTGAACAGCACGAGGGCGAAGATGATCAGGAGGGACCAGTCGAGGGTGACCGGGATCCCGGCCCACCGACCCAGAGAGACCCCACCTGGGACTCGCGCGTCAGGCTTGGACATCACCCCCGATGTAGGTACGGGGGCGAGAACTGCCCACTCACGCCGCTCGCGTGAACCCGAGCGCCAGCTGCGTCAGCCGGAGGCGGATGCGCTTCGCCCCATCTCGCGACATCACGCCCCGCTCACCGAGGAATCGATAGAACGACGCCGACACGTCGAGCAGGTCATGCAGGAAGCCGTACTCCGCGGGGTCCGCCTCGATGGACGCCGCGACGAGGGCGTCTGGCACCAGCGCGTCCCAGCGCAGCCCCGACTCGTCGGGGTCCTTCATCATCGCCACGAAGAGGGCGAGCACGGGCAGCGTCGAGCGCGCGTGCCAGCGGTGGTGATCGGGGCAGGTCGGGGAGCGCACGAAGGCGTCGATGAGGGGCTGCGCGAGCCGAACGGGGTGCGGAGCGAGGCTGGGATCGGTGTCGTGGCGGGCCATGGAAATCCTCCTTTGGCGTCCCACATCGACGCACCTACGCGCAGGTTGTCTCCTGGCTCCAGAATTCCTTGACAGGCCCCGGGGCGAGCGGTAGATACCCCGTCCTCCGCGGGAGTAACTCAGTGGTAGAGTGCAACCTTGCCAAGGTTGACGTCGCGAGTTCGAATCTCGTCTCCCGCTCTCCGTTTGCTTATTGATTCCGGCCGGCTGAAGCGTTGCTTCGCCGGCCGTAGTCGTTCCGTCCGGCCTGCGCGCTCGTTGGCGCGATCTGCCGCGAGTCTGTCGTGAACGGCGCTTCGCGTCGCGTCGAGCACGTCGCAGGCTGGAGGTCATGACCTCGTCGCCTCGCTTTGCCCTCCGGCCTCGGACGATCTGCTCCGTGGCGCTCCTGTCAGGCGTGCTGGCCTGCGGCTCGCGAGGAGGGCTCGACGGGATCGATCCTGGTGACGCCACGGTCGACGCAGGCTCCCTGGATGCAGCCGCGTCGCTGGACGCGGGGCGCCTCGACACCGGACCGCCGGACGCGGGCCCGGAGAGCGACATCGGCGAGCCATGCGACGGCCCGGAGGACTGCCTCTCCGCCGACCAGGTGGTGGACGTGCCCGCCTGCATCGGGCCCGGCGCGGAGTGGGGCAACGCGTCGCTCTGGCGGGACGGCTACTGCGCGGCGCAATGCACGCCCTCGCCTTCGCCCGGTGAAGGGGAGTCCCTCGCGCGCGACGGCTGTCCGCTCGACGCGCTCTGCGTTCCCTCCGGGGGCGGCGTCGGGGTCTGCCTGCTCGCCTGCGAGGACGACGGCGAGTGTCGCTCGGAGGCGATGGACTACTTCTGCCGACGCTCCTTCGGCTCGTCGGCGTCCGGCGAACCAGCCCCGCTCCCCGTCGGCGTATGCCAGCCGTCGCACTGTCGAACGCGCGCTTGCCCCGGGAGCGCCGGCTGCGATTGCTGATCGCGCTACTCCGCGTCCGACATCCCGGCGAGGAGGGCCGACAACGGCTGACGCGCCGCGAGCTCCTCCCGTGACGCGTCAGCCCCAGGCGACGTCGAAGCTCGCGTGGCCCGCGCCGAGATCGCCGAAGTCCCGGGTCACGAACGCGGCGCCGTGGCCGGCCAGCTCCACGCACGCCGAGCACGTGCCGGCGAGGGCCTCCATCAGCGCCGGCGACTGGCGAAAGGCGGGGGGCAGCCCGCGCGCGTGGACGCGGACGAGGCCGTCGCCGTGGACCTCCACGCTCAGCTCCCCGCAGTGCTTGGTGACGAGCGCGTAGACGCGCGGCGCCTGCCGCATCAGGCCGCGGGGATCTTCTCCGTAGAGCCGGAGCGCGCCTCTCGTCAGCGGGCGGAGCAGCGGCATGTCGAACGTCTCGAGGAAGTAGGCGCGCCAGAACTCGAGCGCGTCCGCGCCCAGCTCACGGAGCAAGGCGTCGCAGACGGTCATGTGCACGCTCGGCGGGACCCAGCCGAGGAAGCCGACCTCCCGGAGGATCTGGCGCACGTCGCTCCCGATCGCGTCCAGCACACGCTGGCGATCCGGGTGATCCCGCAGCTTTCGGACGCAGTACTGCGCCCAGCTCGCGCGCACGAGCGGGACGCTCTCGGTCTTCTTCGTTCGCTCCGTCACGTCTCCCTCGTCCGGTAGGCGCGCGCGGCGCGGACCGAATGCCCCGACCCGGGGACAGAATCACCCGAAATGGGGATTCGAGCCTCCACGCGATGCCGCACTGTGAAGTTCTCGTACACCAGGGAGACTTCATGCGCCGCACCCACCCACTCCTCTTGATCGCGATGCTCCTCGCCGGCTGCCTCGGCGCCGCCGACGAGGCGGACCCCGACCTGGGCGCGGCCGAAGCGGAGCTGGCGCGGGCCCGCGACCGCCTCGGCCCCTTGCCCGGAGAGCGCATCGCCGCGCGCGGCGCCTTCTCGTGTGACTTCACGCTCGACTTCACGGCGTTCACCGAGCCGGTCGGGCCGGTCATCACGCGTGACCGGGTGCTCATGCAGCGCTTCGCGCTCGAGGAGACCAACCCGGACGAGCCGGGCATGCTCCAGAAGCACATCCCGTTCTTCGCCACGTCCGAGACGACGGCGCTCGCAGGCGGGCGCTACCTCTTCCAGGGGCGCCGCCAGGCGGCGCAGTACGAGCGCTTCGTCACCGAGCGCTTCGAGTACCCCGCGGGGACGCAGTTCCTCGACCGCCCGGAGTTCCGGGACCCCGAGTGTCGCGACTGGACGGTGCTCTCCGCGCGCCGCTTCTCCGGGCTCGACACCCACACCGTGCTTCGCACCGAGCGCTTCGACACGGGGCTGACCCGCTTGCGAGACGAGGTCCGGCTGGCCCGCGCGATCCTCCGCCAGGTGCCCGCGCTCACCCGCGAGGCGCACGCCCGCGGCTACGCGGAGCTCCAGGTGCTGCACAACCTCCGGGACCACGAGGTGCAGCTCGTCTACATGCACCCGCGCGTCCTGCCTCCGAGCTTGGAGGCTCCCGACGGGGCCGCGTTCGGCGCGATCGCGGGCGCGCCCGCCCTCGGGGAGCCGCTGGTCAGCGCGCTGGGCATCGCGCGCGTCTACGACCAGTCGCACTTCGTGCTCACGATCTGGCAGCCCTACGCCCCGGGCGACACGGGCGCGCCGGCGCTCTGGCCGAACTCGCCGCCGTTCCCCGCGCCGTCGTGTGGTGACGGCGTGTGCTCGCTCTCGAGGGGCGAGGACGCGGCGAGCTGCGGCGCGGACTGCGGCGTCGACTGCGGCGACCTCACCTGTCAGCCGGGCGAGTCCCCCCAGGGCTGCCCGACGGACTGCGAGGTGCCGCTCTCGTACTGAAGGGCTCCGGTCAGCGCACCTGATCCTTCAGCTGCTCCATGGCCACGATCAGCTCGGGTTGTTGAGAGGGATAGGCGCCCACCTCTTCCATCGCTTCCCGCAGCGTCGCAAACGCACGAGCTGGGCGAGACAGAAACCAGTTCAAAGCCGTTATCACCCCCCGAACCATCGCGCTGGGTGTGGTGACGGCGATGTCGATCATCGCCCCGCGCGCCTCCCACATGGCGGCGACCTTCTTCCGCTGCGCCGCGTTCGGGCCACCGCCGAGCGTATGGACGATGAGCGCTCTGGCCCCTGAATCAGCGGCCTCTCGGATGGCCTCGACCGCGCGGTCCCACTCCTCGTCGGTGGGTGCGGTCTCGGGGTGCGCCATGAGAAGAAAGTCCCCCACGCGAGCGTAGGCGACGTTGGGCTTCATCTTCAGTCGGGGGCTTGCGTTGGCCATCTCTGTCTCGGCTTGCTGGTTGAAGGTCGGGTCGATTTGGGAAGTGGAGGCGGTGAAGTGACTCGTTTGACTGTCTCATGATGGGGCACCATGGCTTGAAGATTCAAGATCAAACCGGCTAGAATGTTGCCGTGAACGTCGCGGAGGACCCGGGGTCGCTCGAAGACGCGCTCGACGCGGTGGCGCGCGCCGCCGAGTCGCCGGAGGCGCTGCTGCGCGACGCCTTCGAGGTCATGCAGCGCCGCGTCGCCAACGTGGGCAGCCTGCTCTACCGCTACGACGCGCAGGGCCGCTTCGAGACCCTCGCCGGCTCGCTCGCCGTCCCCATCGGCGCCGCCGAGCCCGCGCTCTTCGATCCCGCGAACGACGCGAGCCATCTCGCCGCCTCACGACTCCCCGCGCGCCCGCGCATCGTCCAGGCCACGGCGGCCGTCTCGCGGCGCGCGTACCATCGCAGCCCCGCCTACCGCGTCCTCTACCGCGAGCACGGCGTCGAGCACATCACGTGCGCGTGGATCGACGGCAGCCGCCCCTTCACGCCGGGCATGCGCGGGTTCATGCTCGCCCGCGGCGAATCCGACGGGGAGCTCACGGACGGCGAGCTGTCTCTGCTGAGGCGGACTCTTCCCCTGCTGACGCGCGCGGCGGGCCGGCTCGAGGAGGGCGAACGCCCCGAGGCGGCGTCCATGCTGGTCGACGTCGACGGGCGCGCGAGCCATGTCGACGCCGACGTCGAGGCACAGCTCGCCGGCTTCGGCCTGACGCCGGACGACGTCCTGTCACGGATCGACGGTCCGCTGCGGCGATGGAGCGAGCTGCGTCGTGAGCTCGCGCTCGCGCGCTTCGCCGGAGGTGAGCGCCTCTTCCACCTGGTGGAGCGCGAGGGCCGCACCCTCTACGTCGAGGTGACCGAGCGGCGCTACGGCTGGCGGGTCCGACTGCGCACCGAGCGCGACGCGGTGCAGCTGGCCGCGCTCCGCGCTCGCCACGGCCTGACCCCGGCGGAGATCTACGTGCTCCAGGCGCTGGGCCTCGGCCTGAGCAACGCCGAGATCGCCGCTTACCTCTGCCTCTCCGCCGAGACGGTCAAGACCCATGTCGCGCGCCTCCTCCGCAAGCTCGGCCTCGGCTCCCGCCTGCAGGCCGGCCTGCTCATCCAGCGCGTCGTGCTCGACTGAGAGAAGCCCTACGGTGGCAGGTCGGGGTTCACGTTGATGGCGTAGCGCGTCACCCCGGCCGCCCGGAGCGCGTCGATGACCGCCAGGAAGCGAGTGTGCGAGGACTCCCGCTCGGCGCGAATGATGGCGCGCGCGTCCGCCGGCCACCGGCGCCGCGCGAGCGCCTCGAGCGTGATCGGCTCCCCGTCCAAGGAGACGGTGTCCGGGCCCAGGTCCACGATGATCGGCGGCGCCTCGGGCGGCTCGCTCGGCGGCGTCTCGAGCGGGATGGAGACCGAGACGTGTCGCGCGATCGCCCAGCACGCCACGGGCTCCTCGCCCTCTGCGCAGATCCGCTGGAGGCGCTCGAGCTGCGCTCCGCGAGGCGGCTCGTCCGCGCAGAACGCGCGGAGCCAGTCGTCGTCGCCCGCGTGGCGGCACGCGCGCGCGTACTCGCGCCGCGCCTGGGCGTGCTCGAGCGGGAAGACGCCCGACTCGATCCCGGCGCCCAGCCGGGCGCACGCGAGACCCTCGCCCGCCGCGCACCGCTCTTCGCACGCCTGGAAGGCGTCGTCGTCGAGGCGGCACTCTGGCGGGCTGCAGGCCCACACGGCCCA
The DNA here is from genome assembly GCA_040218145.1 of Sandaracinaceae bacterium. GTDB lineage: Bacteria > Myxococcota_A > Polyangia > Polyangiales > Sandaracinaceae > JAVJQK01. The sequence goes on from JAVJQK010000117.1 coordinate 74,694, forward strand.
CAGCACCATCCAGGGCGCGACGGCGCGAGTCATGGGCAGCCGAACTGGAGCGGGCAGGACTCCATCACCTGGACCTGCCCGGGGCACTGCGCGGCCATCTGCTGACACTGGGCGAAGTTGTCTTCGTTCATGCAGCCGTCGGTCGGGGCGTAGCCCTCGCAGGACGCGGCAGCCGTGTCGCCGCCAGCCGTGTCGCCGCCAGCCGTGTCGCTGGTGGGCGGTGGCTCGCCGCCGCCGCACGCGAGGAGGGAGAGCGCCAGGCACATCGAGAAGAACGTTCTGCTCACGGGGACCTCACGGAGTTTCGAATCGCAAGACCTCGCCGCCTTCTACCACGCGGCCGGACTCCACGATCGACGTCAGCACCATCACCCGGTCCGCGGGCGCGTCGAGCGCCTCGGCCAGCGCACGCGCGAGCCCGAGCTGCAGGCGGTCCACGGCCTCCGCGGACCAGAGCGAGGGAAGCTGCAGCCACGCCATCGCCTCGTACGGGCGGCCCTGCTGGGCGTCGACCTTCACGAGCTGCAGCGTCATGTGCTCCGCCTCGACGCCCGCGAGACGCGACCAGCGCGCGACCAGGTCCGTCTCGGGCAAGCGGGTGAGGAAACATTGCGCGACCGGCATGCGGCGATTGTACCCAGACCGGGGGTGGCGGGCTCGCCGGCGGAGGGGTGGCGGATCGGCGGATCCCGCCACCCTGATCCCGCAGGAACGTCAGGTCCCGTACGTCGGAACGATGCTTGCGAACGTGCTCTCGACATGCGCATCGTCTTCGACCGAGGGACCCTCCTGCTCACCGAGCGCGGCGCGGACGCCGGCTCCCTGCCCGGCGTCGTGTGGGACCCGCGTGTGCGCGCCTGGCGCGCGCCCGCCTTCGCGTGGCGCGCCCTGCGGAGCGGCCCCGACGCCATCTCGGAGAAGCTCGGCCCCCGCCGGCCGTGGCCCGCCCCGCTCCTGCGGCCCTATCAAGGGCGCGCGCTCGAGGCCTGGCGCCTGGCGAAGGGACGCGGCCTCGTGTGCCTGCCGACCGGCGCCGGAAAGACGCGCGTCGGCGTCGCGGCGATCGCGCACACCGGCCTGCCCGCGCTCGTGCTCGTGCCGACGCGCGTGCTCCTGCACCAGTGGGTCGCCGCGCTGGATGACGTCTGCCCGGACGAGGTGGGCGTGCTCGGCGACGGCCAGCGGCGGATCCGGCGCGTCACGGTGAGCACCTTCGAGTCGGCGTGGCGGCGGATGGACCAGCTCGGGGACCGCTTCGGCCTGCTGGTGGTGGACGAGGCGCATCACTTCGGCCTCGGGCAGCGCGACGAGGCGCTCGAGATGAGCGTGGCGCCGTTCCGCCTCGGGCTGACGGCCACGCCGCCCGACGACCCCGGGAGCCTGCCGCTGCTCGTGGGCCCGGTCGTGACGCAGCTCTCCGTCGACGACCTCGCGGGCACGTGGCTCGCGAGCTACCAGCGGCTCGAGCTGGCGCTGGACCTGACCGACGCCGAGCGCGCCGCGTACGAGCGAGACATGGCGACCTTCCGGCTCGTGCACCGGCCGTTCATGGCGGGCGCGCCCAACGCGAGCTGGCCCGACTTCGCGAGGGCGGCGAGTCGCTCGAACGACGGCCGTCGCGCGCTGGCCGCCATCCGCCGCGCCAGGCGCCTGCTCGCCTATCCCACCGCGAAGGCCCGCGCGCTGCGCGCCCTGCTCGAGCAGCACGCAAGCTCGCGTGTGCTCGTCTTCACGGCCAACAACGAGACCGCGTACCGCATCGCGCGCGAGGAGCTGATCATGCCCATCACCTGCGACATCGCGAAGGGCGAGCGGGAGTCGGCGCTGGCGCGCTTCCGCGACGGGACGCTGGGCGCGCTCGTCTCTTCGCGCGTGCTGAACGAGGGCCTCGACGTGCCCGACGCCGAGGTCGCGATCGTGGTCGGAAGCACCCGCGGCGCCCGCGAGCACATCCAGCGCATCGGCCGCGTCCTGCGCCCCGCCGAAGGCAAGCGCGCCCTCGTCTACGAGCTCATCACCCGTCGGACGAGCGAGGTCTACCAAGCGATGAGGAGGAGCGAGAGCTTTGCTGCCTGAAGGACTGTTGCCGCGGCCCGAGGAGGGCCCGTTCATGCGCCCGCGCTACCTGCGCGAGGACGACCAGCCGTGGCTGCGCGCGCTGCTCGACGTCTACCGCGCGCACGAGGGCCAGCCGCGTCGCGTGCTCTCCGATCGGCTGCGCGAGCCGCTCCTCGTCGAGGGCCCACCGGACAAGCGCAAGCGCGCCATCTACGTGCTCGACCGGCTGATGAAGCGGCGGGTGCAAGCCGTCGTGCGTCCGCGCGACGCCCGAGAGGCGCTCTTCGGCGCACGGGCTGGGGGCCTGACTCGCGAGGCGGCGCTGAAGGAGATCGCCGCCCGTCACGAGGTCGAGCCGCAGGTCTTGATGGAGTGCCTCTTCGCCGACCTGCCGGGCGAGCGCCGCCTCTGCGCGCTCCCCGCCGACCTCGATCCCGGCCAGCTCGCCCTCCGCACCAACCTCGCGCTCGTCCAGGGCCTCGTCGCCCGATCCCAGCGCGTGACCATTCGCGCCCACGGCAACGCGCGCGACCTCGTCCGCTACGCGCGCCTCCGGGGCCTGCTCTGCGAGGCGCGCCCGCTCCGCGCGGGGGCCATGCTCGAGCTGTCCGGCCCGTACGCGCTGTTCCGCCGCACCCTGGTCTACGGCCGCGCGCTCGGGAGCCTCGTCCCGCGCTTGCCCTGGTGCGACGACTACGAGCTGCGCGCCGAGTATCGCCTCGACGACGCCCCACGCACCCTCGTCGTCCGACCCGGCGACCCGCTCTACCCCTGCGAAGAGCCGAGGCGCTTCGACAGCAAGCTCGAGGCGCGCTTCGCCCGCGACTTCGGCAAGTCGGCGCCGGACTGGGACCTCGTGCGCGAGCCCCGCCCCGTGCGCGCCGAGGGCACCCTCATCTACCCGGACTTCGAGCTGTCCCATCGCCACCGCGAGGAGCGCTGGCTGCTCGAGATCGTCGGCTTCTGGACCGAGGGCTACCTCGAGACGAAGCTCCGCCGTCTGCGCGCCGCGAAGCTCGAGCGGCTGATCCTCTGCGTCGACCGCGAGCGCGCGTGCGGTCGGAGCGACTGGCCCGAGGGCGCCCGCGTGATCCCCTACCGCCGCAAGATCGACGTCGCGTCGGTCCTGGCGGCGCTGAACGCCGACCCTATCCCTGCGGCTTCAGCTCGCCCTGCTTCATCGTGACCCGCTCGCCGGCCAGCGGCGCGTCGCCTTCGATGCAGAGCAGGCGGACGCGGCTCTTGGCCACCAGGCGCGCCTGGTCGTCCCGGATGTCGACCTCCCAGACGTGGGTGCGCCGCCCGGTCGCGAGCGGGGTGGCGCGCGCCGTGAGCGTGCCCTCGCGCGTGGCTCGCAGGAAGCTCGTCGAGTTGTCGAGCCCGACCGTGTTCCGGCCCTCGGCCATCGCGTGGAGCGCGGCGCCGACCGACGCGACCGTCTCCGCCATCGACGCGTACACCCCGCCGTGCACGAGCCCGTAGGGCTGGTGGAGGGAGGGCTCGACCGTGAGCTCGGCCACCACCTCCTCGCGCGTCGCGCGCACGAACCGGAGGCCGATCATCTGGTTGAATCCGGCGCGCTTCTCGTTGAGCGCCGCCGCGAAGTCCTCGAGGGGCTCGTCGTCCATCTCTCTGTTGTGCGGCCAAGGGCGGCGGATGACCAGCCCGAAGGCGAGTCACGGGGCGCTCGGGGCGTCGAGGTCGCCCGCGGCGTAGGCGAGGTACATGTCCATCGCGTCGTAGCCCGCGGTGTTGGTGAACGGCTGGCCGTCGATGACCCACTCGAGGATCACGTCGTCTCGGCTCGTGATCCCGTGCGCCTCGACGAAGGCATCGGGGATGCCGTCCACGCGCCCGTCCCAGCCCGCCGGCCGCGTCCGGGTGGGCAACGACGGCTGCGCCCACGACTTGTTGTACGGGTCCCGGCTGGTCCGGCTCCGCACGTCCTCGATGCGCTCGAGATCGTAGCTGTCCTGGTAGATCCGCACGCTCCCCGCGTCGTCGACGTATCGGTTCGCGCCCACGTCGCCGAGCACGTCCTCGTAGGCGTCCGCCGCGGACAGCGGCTCGCTCGTGTTCGGCAACAGAGGGAATCGCGTGGACGTGAAGTAGCGGGCCGGCAGGCTGGAGTTGTCGGTGAAGGACTGCCACACGTCCCGGTCGTCGAGCTGGGGCGTGGGGTAGAAGCCGGGGTGGTAGTTGTACGCGGTGTAGACGAGGGGAGACTCGGCGCTGCCGGTCTGGATCTTGTTCGCCGTCCCGCCGTTGGCGGTGGAGGTGTAGTCACCCGGCAGGTAGTAGTTGCCGATGTTGTTCAGGTGCGGCGAGCCGGTGTTGGCGTTGATGAGCCGGTTCTGCCAGTTGAACATCACGTTGTTGAGCGCATCGAACCGCCCCGTGTAGCCGCCCTGGGTGCCGATGTTCGGGGTGCGGTGCGACTGGTGCACCCAGAGGTTGCGCACGAAGCTGATGTCTTCGGTGCGGGTCGGGTCCCCGCTGCCGAGCCCCGCGATCACGCCCGTCGCGTTCTCCGAGAAGAGGCTGCGCTGCACCGTGACGTTGCGGAGGTCGTTCCATTTGGCGGCCATCGACATCGCCTGGTCGTCGCAGAACGAGAACGAGCAGTGGTCGAAGACGAAGTCGACGCCCCCGTGAATGATCACCCCGTTGTGATCGTACGCGTCCGACTCGCCGGTGTAGCTGCCGTTTCGGAAGCGGATGAAGCGGAAGATGAAGTTGTCGGGCATGTCGCCGCCCGAGTTGGACAGCTCGATCGGCCGCCCGGAGATGGTGATCCCGCCCTCGGGTGCCGTCTGACCAGCCACCGTGAAGTCGCCGAGCCGGCTCGTGCGCAGCGAGATCCGCGAGCCGAGGTGGATGCGGCCCGACACGTCGAAGACGATGATGCGCGGCCCCTCGGTCATCAGCGCCTCGCGGAGGCTCCCGGGCCCGCTGTCGCCGAGGTGGGTCACGTGGAGGATGCGCCCGCCGCGGCCCCCCGTCGCGTTGGAGCCGCCGCCCTGCGCGGTCGGGAAGGCCTTCAGCGGGGTCAGCTCGAGTCCGGGGAGCGAGCCCTCGGTGCAGGTCCTCCCGTCGCCCGTGAAGCCGGGCATGCACGTGCAAGCGTAGCTGCCGGGTTGGTTCGTGCAGGCCGCCTGCGCGTGGCAGTCGTGGGTCCCGGCCGCGCACTCGTCGTCGTCCACGCAGCCGGCGCCGTCGTGGTGGTAGCCCGGATCGCACTCGGTCCCGGGGAGCGGGCGCGGCACGTCGATCGTCCAGCCGCGCGCCACCAGGCTGTCGTAGCCCTCGAGGGCGGCGCTCGAGAGCACCCCGGAGTTGTCCGCGATGCGCAGCTCCCCGTCGGACAGCCCGTGCCCGTCCAGCGCGTTGACGATCGCGTCGAGGGTCGCCCCCGCGAGCCGGTTGTCGTTCAGCCACAGGCTCAGGAGCGCGGGGTTGGCGCTCACGTCGAAGGTGGACAGCGCGTTGGCGTCGAGGGCGACGAAGCTCGCCTGGGGGTTCTGCGAGAGGTCCAGAGACGTCAGGGCGTTCTCCTGTACCCAGATGGTCTCCAGCGCGACGTTCGCGCTCAGGTCGAGCGTGGTGAGCGCGTTGTCGTAGAGGTCGATCTTCACGAGGTCGGTCGCCGCGCCCAGCTCCGCCTCCGTGATCTCGAGCGACGGGGCCGTGATCTCCTCGAGACCCGCGAGCTCGCCGTCGCTGCTGAGGGTGACCCGCGCCGCCCCCGTGTTTCCGCTCAGGTCCAGCGTCGGCATGTCGGCCACCTGCTCGGGGAGGTTGACCCCACCGGAGACCGCCCAGCGGAGCGTCTCTCCGCGGTTCACGATGGTGGTCGGCGCCCAGCTCGCGCTCGTGGAGGTGGTGACCAGCGCCAGCTCCGTCGGTGCCGTCGGAGCGCCCTCCAGGGTGCCCTCACACCCGCCGAGGAGGCAGAGGAGCGCGAGCGGAAGGCGCTGCTTGCGGCTCGGAGCGGAACGACGACTCGGACGTGAGGCCATGCCCGCATCCTGCCCCGACCCGCTCACCATCGAGTTAATCCTTTCGCGCGCGTGGGCCGAGAGAGGCGCTCAGAAAGGGGTTCTCTAGCGGGAGGTGTAGAGCAGACGCAGGACTCGCCCGTCGCGCTGGATCAGCAGCTCGCAGCCGTCGGGGCTCACCGTCGTCTCGAGCTCGGTGGCCTCGGCGAGGAGCGCTCCCGGCACCGCGCGGATCGGCCCGAAGGGCTCCCCCCAGCGCTCGCGCGTGGCGTAGACCACGGCGTGCTCGCCGCCGAGCTCGGGCGCGTTGGACACGAAGGTGACCACGCGGTCGTCGGCGGTGACCGCGACCTCGGCCTGGTTGCCCGGACCGGAGAGCTCGTCGACGCGGACCCCGACGTCGAAGTCGTCCTCCAGCGCGGCGCGCGACGCCACGAAGACGTCCTGTCCACCCGGCCGCGCGGGAGACCAGTAGTAGCGGAGCCCATGCGGCGCGAGGAGCCCGTCCCAGTTGTCCACCCCCGAGAACGAGAGCCCATCCACCCGCGTCGACGGCCCCCATGCGCTCTCGACGTCGGCTCGCGTCGCGCGCTCGACCTCCACCCACTCCCCCGCGCGACCGCGCGCGAAGAAGAGCTGCAGTCCGTCCGGGGTGATCGACGCGCTCGTCTGCTCCGTGCCTGCCTGCTCGAGCCCCGGGAGCGCGCCCTGGTCTTCGAACGGCGCGTCGGCCGACGCCCGGCGAGCGTGCCGAAGCTCCCGGGACGCGTCGTAGTAGAGCGTGCACGCGTCCGGGCTGAACCCGACGTTGTCCGCGCGGCTCACGTCACCGAGCCCGCTCCCGTCGTCGGGCTCGAACGTGAACGCCGTCGGGTCGGACCAGTCGCAGCCCTCGGCGCGCACCCAGCACGTCGTGGGCACGGGCGGAGGCGCGGCGGCGGGCCCCGCCTCGCAGAGGTTGGTCAGGCGGTTGCACACCCAGCCCGAGCCCTCGGCGCACGGGCACTCCTTGCCTTCGAGGGTGTCGCCCGGAACGACACAGCCCGAGGCCGATGCGGCGATGAGAGCGCCGAGGAGCAGTGAGAGTGGCCGGGCTGAGAACACGTCGTGTTCGGAGGGTACTCCGAGAAGCGGGCCGCGTACGCAGGGCAGTGAGGTGGTAACCTCGGCGTTCGGACCTCGAGGGCAGTTTGGATCGAGCCATGGCAGGGCAGACGCCGGAGGTCTTCTCCGCGGCTTCGACGGGCGACCTCGACGCGCTCGCGCGCGACCTCGACGCCGACTGGGCGCTGGCCGGCCGGATGCTCCGGTGGCTGGCCAGCCGCGACGCGCACCACCCCGCGGTCGCGCTCCCGGACACGCTGACGCCGGGTCGAGGCTCCGCGTGGGCGCTCTGGCTCCGCGCCCGGGTCGCGTTCCTGACGCTCGACCTCGAGACCCTGGCCCGCTGCGGTGCGCAGCTCGAGGCGATGGACGACCCGCACGCGCGGCTCTTCGCGCGGCTCGTCCGTGGACAGCGCCGTTGCATGGCCGGCGATCCGAGCTCGGTGTTCGCGATGGCCGCGACGCTGCAGGACGAGGCGCGCGCGCTCTCGGAGCCCACGCTGGTGGTCGAGGCGGTGCTGCTCTCGGCGCTGGCGGCGGCGAGCGCCGAGGACCACGAGGAGGCGTTGAAGCGGGCGCGCCTCGCCGCGCGCATGGCGCAGTCGGAGCGGCTCTGGCTCACGCACTTCACGACCAGCGTGCTCCTGGCGCGGGCGCGTCGCATGACCGGGCAGCCGCACCTGGCCGGCATGATCGCGCGGGGGTGCCTCGAGGTCGCGCCCGCGCTCTTCGGGGGATGGCTGCGCTGGGAGCTGCTCCACGCGGGCGTCGAGCCGCCCCCGCCGCGCGTCGACAACAACGCAGGCAATCACGCCGAGCGCGCCGCGAGCCTCGCCGCCGCGTGGCTCTGCCGCGGCGAGCGCGACGTCCTCGACCCGCTCGACGCCAGCGTCGAGGGCAGCGCGCTGCACGCCCAGGATCGCCGCGTGGTGGTCGCGGCGACCTCGAGCGAAGGCGCGCTCGAGACCCTCGAAGGCGACGCCCGGCGTTGGTTCGAGGGCGAGACCACGGAGCTCCCTCCCGCCCTGTCGGGCCTCATCGCGCCGACGTGGCGAGACCCGTCCGCGCCTCAGGCGCCGCTCGCCCTCGGCCGCCCCGGCGCGGGCGCAGGCCGGCGCGTGCTCGGCATCCACGGCGCCCCCGGCCACGCCCTGCTGGCGCCCGTCGGCGCGAAGGCGGCGCGCCCCGAGGCCGTCGCCGCGGCGCTCACCCTCTCCGGCGCGCGCGGCGTCGACCGGCCCACCCTCTTCGCCAGCGCCTACGGCTTCGCGTTCCGACCGGAGCTGCACGAGCCCAGCTTCAAGGTCGTCCGCCATCAGGCGAAGAAGCTGCTCGAAGGGCACGCGGAGATCAGCCGCGACGGCGAGCAGGTCTACCTCGAGGTGAAGCGCCCCTACGCCGTGGTCGACCCGCGGGTGCGCGAGCCTCTCTCACACATCGTCTTGCGGGCGCTGGCGAGCGGCGCCGACAGCGCCAAGTCCGTCGCGCGACGCCTCGGGGTCCCGCTCCGCACCGTCCAGATGCAGCTCAAGCACATGGTCGACGACGGCGCGTGCGTCGCGCGCAAGGAAGGGCGGCACGTGATCTACGCGGTCGAGGACACGACCTACTGCGAGCTGACCCAGGCCTGAGCGCTCACGGCGCGCCAGCCGAGATCTCGACCAGACCCCAGACCAGGCTCGCGAGCGCGATCGCCCCGCTGATCGCGAACGAGATCGTGGCCACCAGCCCGAAGGTCTCGGCCGCCTCCGCGTGAGGGACGGCCAGGGCGTGCTCTCGCTCGGCGCGCGCCTGGTCCAGCTCCAGCTGGAACGGGATCGCCGTGCCGACACCGACCGCCAGCGGGATGGCCGCGAGGCTGAAGACGATCCACGGCGCGGGGTCGCGGCCGGCTTCGGGGCGCTCCTCGATCACGCTCGCGGCGGGCGGCGCCGCCTCTACCGCTACCGAGCGCACCTCGCCCACCGCCACCGAGACCCGGCTCGACGCGCCGCCCACCACGCGCACGAGGTGCGGACCCGAGTCGAGCGAGACCTCGAGCGCGGCGTCGGCCGTGACGACGCCGGCCGAGACCCCGTCGACCTCCACCTCTACCTGGCCCGTCGCGCGCGTCGTGATGCGCAGCCTCCCTTGCAAGGATGCGGCGGACGCGCGCGCTCCCGCCACCGCGCGGCGACGGTCCTCCGCGAGCGGGCCGAACTCCTCGGCGAGCAGCCGGTCGTACCACGCGATCGCCTCCGTGGGCCGACGCAGCTCCTGCAGGGTCGCGGCGAGCGCCAGCACGTGGTGAGGCCTCGAATCGAGCTCCACCGCGCGCTCGAAGTGGGTCAGCGCCTCCTCCGGGAAGCCGCGCTCGAGCGCGTCGATCCCGGCCTCGTACGCGGGGCTCGTCGCCGGCGACTGCGCGGAGGTGGGGAAGGGCGCGAGCAGGGTGAGCGACGACAGCCAGGCGCCGAGGACGGCGGCTCTCATCGCTCCCCTCGGATCAGATCGATGGCCCGGAACCGCTCTCGCGGCGACGCCGTCTCTTCGGCCGGCCGCGCGCGCCGCCTGGCTCTCGCGCGGGTCCTCCGCGTCCTCGGCGCGGGCTGGCTCTCCTCGGCGTCGGCGGTGGGGGCGACGTCTGCGCGCGGGTCGGTCGCGCTCGCGTGCTCGCGACTCGTATCGGTCGGGGGCGGGTCGGGCTGGCCCGTCGCGGCGTCTCGATGGTCGGCTTCGCTCGCCGCGCCTTCGATCGCGGTGGACGTCGTGGGCGGGGCGTCGCTCGCGGCCAGGGCCGGCGCGGAGTGCGTCGGCCAGGCGAAGTACACGCCGACGCTCGCCAGCGCCGCCCCCGCGAGGATCCCGGCCGCGACCCACCGTCGTGTCGTCGGCGGCTGGACCGGCGGCGGCGCCTCGGTGCGTGACTCCTCCCACGCGCGCACCAGGCTCGCCGAGCGCTCGCGCAGCGTGACCGCCTCGTCCTCGAAGTGCGTCGCGAGGTACTCCCCCAGTTCGAGCCGCCCCTCGAGCCCGACCAGCTCCTCGAGCACGTCGCCCAGCCGCGCCACCACCTCGCGCGCGCTCGCGGGCCGATGGCTCGGGTCCTTGGCCAGCAGCTCGAAGACCAGCTCCACCAGCTGCGGCGGCGCGTCCTCGCGATCGCCCCCGAGGTCGGGCGCGGGCGCCGACAAGATCTGCTGCGCCGACTCGCGCAGGTCCGGCCCGTGATAGAGGCGGCGCCCCGCGAGGAGCTCGAACAGGAGCACCCCGAACGAGAACAAGTCAGATTGCTGCGTCGGCCGCTCGAAGCGCAGCTGCTCCGGGGACATGTACCCGATCTTGCCCTTCAGCACGCCGGTGGTCGTCGCGTCGCTGCCCTGCGTCTTGGCGATCCCGAAGTCTGCCACCCGCGCCACTCCGTCGAAGCCGAGCAGCACGTTCTGCGGGCTGACGTCCCGGTGGATGAGCCCGAGCGCCTCCCCCTCGGTCGTGCACAGCTCGTGCACCGCGGTCAGCCCGAGCGCGACCTGATGGGCGACGCGCGCCGCGACCTGGAGCGGCAGCCGCTCGCCCTCCGCGCTCAGCCGCTTCAGCACCTGATGCGCCGTCACCCCCTCGACGAAGTCCATCACGAGGAAGGGCCCCTCCTCGTCTTCGCCCACGTCCAGCACGGACACCACGTTCGGGTGCCGGACCAGCCCGGCGAGCCGGCCCTCGTCGACGAACATGCGTCGAAAGGATTCGTCGGCCCGGTGCTCGGCGCGGAGGCGCTTGATCGCGACGAGCCGCCGGAACGCGCCCGCCTGCCGCAGCCCGAGCCGCACCTCTCCCATCCCGCCGCGCGCGAGCAGGCCGATCGAGACGTACCCTTCGCGCGGCTCCGACACCGCCTCCACCGTATCACGGCGCCTCGCGCCCCGACCCGCGCTCAGCGCGCCTCGCAGCGCTCGCCCAGACGCGCGCCGCGCACGCAGACCCGACCCTCGCCGAGGCGCAGCTCGAGCGCGTCGTCGACCTCCGCGGCGCGCAACGGGACGCGCAGCTCCCGCGCTCCCCAGCACCGCAACCCCTCGCCGTCGACCACGCAGCATCCGGTCACGTCGCAGGAGAGCGCGACCGCTCCATGCACGTCCGACAGGACGCGGGGTCGTGAGACACCCGCAGCGGCGCTCCGCTCGGCCGAGCCGACCGGCAAGCCCCAGCACTGGACCCGGCGTCGCGCGTCGATCACGCAGGTCCCCGTCCCCGTCGACGCCACGGCGCGCACGTCCCGGAGCTCCGCGACCCGGACCGCCTCGAAGCTCGGCGCCCTCCGCGCGCCGGGCGCGCTTCGGCTGACCTGTCCGAAGAAGTCCGAGCCCCAGACCCAGAGCCGCCCCTCCTGGTCGATCGCCGCGTCCACCTCGACCTGCGCGAGCGCGCCGAGCGGCCGCCCCTCCGCGTCGCGCACGCGCCTCGGCCGGCAGGGCCAGCGCGCCCCGGGCAGGTGATCCACGCCGCCCCAGCAAACCGCCGTGTCATCCTCGAGGAGCGCGCAGGTGCGCCCGCCCAGGCTCGCCAGGGTCTTTGCGCCCGCCGGGAGCGCCACCGCTCGGGGCGCCAGCGCGCCCGCGTCGCAGACGCCCGAGCCGAGCTGGCCGAGAGAGTTGTCGCCCCAGCACTGCACGCCCCCGTCCGCGAGCAGCGCGCACCCGTGCCTCTCGCCCAGCGTGACGGCGACGACCTCCCCCCGCAGCGCCACGCGACGCTCGGCCACTCGCCGACGGGCGCTCACCGTGGCGTCCTCGGGGTAGGGCCAGCCGACGCCCGAGACGCCCGCGCAGAAGAGCGCGCCCTCCCGCACCTCGCAGCGCCGCTCGGCCGTGATCGCGAGCGCGCACGGAGACACGACCGAAGCGCGCCCGCCGACCCCGCAGCCGATCAACAGCGTCGCGAGCGCGGCGCGTCCCCAGCGACTCATCGCCTGCTCATCACCTGCTCATCACCTGGATCGCGCCAGGGGGCGCTCGGTCGAGTCCAGCTCGACCACCGTGTCGTCGAGCTCGCGTTCGGTGCACGTCACCCGGCGCCAGTCCTCGTCGGCCCAGCATGCCACGCCCGGCCCCTCGACCCGGGCGGCGTTGGGTGAGCGAGCGCCGCCGCGCGCCGGTCTCGCGACGTACGGCACACGCGCCAGACGCTCGGCCGGCGCGAGCGGCCCGGGCGCCCATGAGACCCACGTCCCATCGGCCCGGCGACCGCCTTCGCCCTCGAGCGCGACGACACCCGTCAGCGCGCCGCCCGTCGCGTCTTGCACACGCTCCGCCTCGCAGGTCATCGCGAGCCCGCGGCGTGGATCCCCGCCCCAGCAGGCGACGCTCGTGTCGTCGAGGAGCGCGCACGTCGTGCTCTCGACGGCCGAGAGTGCGTGCGCTGGGAGGGGCAGCTGCGCGCGGACCGGCGCCTCGGACGCTCCACCGCAGAATCCGGTACCGAGCTTGCCGCGCGCGTTCAGGCCCCAGCACCAGACCGCCCCGTCCGCCACGAGCGCGCACGTGTGTGCGTCGCCGGCCGCGAGGGTCACCGCGTCGATTCTCATGCTCACCCGGTACAGCGCGCGATCGCGACCCGCGTACTGCTGCCGGCTCACCGCGTGCGCGTATCCGCCGCCCCAGCACTGCACCCGCCCGTCGCGAAGCGCGCACACCTGGCCGGTGTCCGCCTCGAGGCTCAGCGCGCCGCGCGGCCACTCCACCCGCGTGACGCGGGGGCCGCTCGCCCCGCACGCCGCGCAGAGGATCGCGCCCAGCGCCCACGCTCCCATCCGCCCCGCCACGCGGGCCATGCTGTGAGATCCGCCTCCGTGGTGCAAGCTGAGGTGCGTACGTCACCCATCCCCGATGGGCCGTCACATCGAGACGAACATCCAGATCGCCATGGCGACCATCATCAGGTTCTCGGTCAGCGAGATCACGCCGAGCGGGACGTTGCTGTCTCCGCCCACGCAGGCGCACTTCAGCTCGCGCTCGTCGACGTAGACGGCCTTGATGACGCTGACGGCGCCGATGCCGCCGATGGTGAGGGCGACGCTGGCCACGAGCGGCGCGGCCACGCCCGCGATCATACCGACGCCCGCGAAGGCCTCGGCGAAGGGGTAGATGTACGCGTAGCGCACCCAGCGTCGGCCGAGCAGATCGTAGGTGATGAACTGGTTGGAGAAGCTGCGCAGGTCGCGGAGCTTGAAGATGGCGAGCGCGCACATGCTGAACGCGATGAAGAGCTCCAGGGCTCGGATCGAGAGGAGCTCCTGGCTGAACGCCCACGTCGTGGCGAGCGCCATCAGCGCCGTCATCGCGAAGGTGGCGATCACCGGCTGGTAGGTCGTCTCGTCTTCATCGGGCACGTCGAGGTCGAAGTGCCGCCGCAGCGCCTCGTATCCGCCGATGCGCTCGCCTCCGATGAAGACCTGCGGGGTCGTCTCGACGTCGTGCTCTCGCTTGAAGCGCTCCGTCTCCTCTCGGCTCTTCAGCTCGTGGTCTTCGACCTCGTAGCCCTTGCGCTTCAGGAGGTCCTTCGTCTTGATCCCGAAGGGGCAGACGTGGTCGTCGGTGACCATGCGGTAGAGGGTGGCGCGCCGCGCATCGGAGCGGCTGGATTCGCTCGGCCAGTGGGCGTCGTGTCTCGGTGCAGTCGCGGTACTCACGAACGAGCGGAGGTGCAAGGCGCGCACCGCCGAGTGACGCGCCCGCCCGCGAGCGATGGGCGCCGTGGCAACGCGACACGGCGTGCCGCGGCGGCACGTCACGCGCGGCCAGACTCGCGGGAGGCGCTACCCTCCACGATGATGGGTGGGGCCTTTTCGACCGAGCCCGCTCAGACGAACCGCGGGCGTCAGTAGCGTGAGTGGCGGGCGAGGAGACGGGCCACGGCGTCTTCGTCGGAGGTCTCGAAGCGTCGGACGAGCCGCGCTGCTTCGCGGTCGAGGAGCGCGAACCGGGTGGCGGCGCGCAGCGCGCGGGCTGGCTCACCCTGCTCGAGGCCAGCGTCCAGCGCTCCCAGCGCCGCGATCGCCCCGCCGTCGCCCGTCGCGTATTCGCGGGTGAGAGCGTCGCGGAGGGGGGCAGCGGAGCCCTCTCGTTCCGCGTTGGCCATCCATCGCAGGCGCGAGGCGCGGAGGTGTGGAGGGAAGCTCACCGCGTCCGGGATCGCCGCGAGCGTGCGAATGCCGGCGCTCTTCTCCCCGAGCTGGACGCTCGCGCGGCCCATCTGGAGCTGCACGAACGCCAGGCCGATCGTCGTCGCGCGCGGGTCGCGCCGGATCGCAGCGACGTGCTTGGCGACCGTCCTCGCGAAGAGCGCCTCGTCGTCGGATGCGCCGGCGACCCGCAAGAGCTCCGACACCGCGTAGGTCGCGTCGTGCGCTGCCTCCAGCGCGAGCCATCCCTCGGCCGCGCGTTCGAGGAGCGGCACGGCGCGCTCGTAGTCGTACCAGGCCGCGTGCGCGCGACCGAGCGCGGCGGCCAACGCCAGGTCTTCGGGGTGCTCGTCTCCGGGGGCCGCCAGCTCGGCCGCCGCCGCGTCGAGGTACCCCTCCCACGCGTCCATCCCGTCGGCGGCGCTCTGCACCACGTGCGCCCACAGCCGGAGGCGGAAGGGACGCGGCTGCGCGCGGAGCCACGGCTCGCGCAGCGAGAGCGGCGTCGGCGCGTCTCGGTGACGGTTGGCGATGTGCTCGGCGAGCTCGGACATCCAGCGCTCCTCCCCATCGGGGAGCTGCTCCACCAGCCCGCGCGCTGCGCTCGCCACCGCGCGCCAGTCGAGGAGGTGGTAGCCGCCATCCCGCGCGAGTGACAGGAGCGCTCGCGCGGCGCGTGCACCCCGCGCCGGCTCCTCCGCCCAGCGCCGCCGGAGCAGCGCCTCCACGTCGCCGAACGTCCGACGGAGCGCGTCCGCGAGATCCGTGACCGCCTCGACCTGCAGCGCCACGCCGAGCTGGGCGACGGTGGCGCGTGCCTCGTCTGCCTGCTCCGCCGAGACGAGCACCGTGCCGACGCCAAGCGCCCAGCGCGAGACGACGTCGAGCTTCTCGTAGAGGTGGGCCACCGACGCGCAGATGCCCTCCGGGGTGAGCCGAGCCATCGCGACCACGTCGGCGGGGACCGGCTCCTCGAGCAGCGCCGACGCCATCGCGAGCCCCATCGACAGCCCGAAGCTCGCGCCGTCCAGCGCGCCGGGATCCGGCGTCTCCAGCACGGCGCGTCGTGCCCCGAGGGCCGCCGCGTCGAGCGCGCCCGGAACGACCAGCGCGGGCAGCGCGCGGGGGACCAGCTGGCGAACCAGCTCGAGCTGCTGTCGCGCCTCCCCGCGGAACGGCAGCACGCGGTCGGCGGGCGCCGTGGGGTCGAGCCAGAACAGGCAGCCCACGCCCCGGTGCTCCCCGATCAGCAGCGTCGTCCCGGGGCTCAGCGCGGGCTCGGGCGCGATGGCGCGAGTCGACGCGAGCAGCGGACCCGCTCTCGGACGGAACGGCGGCAAGCCGACCAGCCACGCCCGATGCGCGCGTTCGGCAAAGAGCAGGTCGGTGCGTTGCAGCAGGTTCGCGAGCCCGGTCACCGGGCGAGCGCTCCCCACCACGCCTCCGGCTCCCCCCACGCCACGGCACGCAGTCGCGGGTCGTCGGTGGTGGGCGTCTCCTCGGTGAGCCGCGTCAGAGCGACCTGCGCCTTCCGGTCGGTCTCGCGCAGGAGCTCCCGCAGGGCGCCCCCGCGTCCGGCCAGTCGCATCGCCGTGCTCACGCTCGCCAGGAGATCGCGCGACAGCGCCAACGGCAGCCCGTCGTCCGTCGGGAGACGGGTGTCCAGGTCCCGCGCGTGCTCGAGCGCGGAGGCTTCGAGCGTGTCCCACGCCGCGTCGTCGAGCGAGCGCGCCCACGCTCGCGCACCGCGGACCGAGACGGGCGGCCCGGTGGAGGGATCGTCGTCGGGATGTGGGCCTGCGAACCGCACCAACGCCCCCGCGGCCGCGACGACGCCGAGCGCCCCCTCGTCGTGCTCGAGCTCGCGCATGTGCTCGAGCAACCAGGCGGACAGCTCGCCTCCCGCGAACGCCACCCGAGGCTCGAAGGCGGGCAGGTCGCTGCGCAGCAGACCGACCGCGAAGAGCGACACGTCACCGCGCCGGAAGCTGAGCTCGAGACGTCGACCGCGCTCGCGAAACCGGAGCAGCACCTCGGCCTGGCGGGAGTCCACGAGCACCGAGCCCGCGGGCGTGCGCGCCACCGAGCCCTCCAGCACGAGCAGTTCGGGCGCCGACACCTCGGCCACCGCCGGGTCCAGCCTCCAGCGCAGCACCCGGACCGACTCCACGTGCTCCCCGAGACTCACCGGCTCCGTGTGCGGCTCCTCCTCGAAGCGCCGCAGGAGCTCCTCCGCGTCGCCCGTCACGGCGAACCCGCGAGCGACGTCCATGCGTGGAGCCGGCGACGTGACCAGCAGACGACGACCATGAGGTGTTCCTTCCCGGGTCACGAGTCCTCCCGATTCGATCGGCGTCGGCGGGCCAGCCCGGCGACCGCGGTGCGCGCCGCCGTGGTCTCCTCCGCGGTCAGGAGCCCCTCGCGCTCCATCGCGCCGACCGCCTCCGCGAGCCCGCTGCGCGTGCGCTCGTGGCGCTTGTAGGCAGCGTCGCGCGCCGCGCGGATCTGGGCCGCGTCAGCCCGCTCCGTAACTTCGAGCAGATCGCGTAGCGGAACCTCGTCGAACACGAGCGCCTCGAGCTCGCGCCAGCCTCGCTCCAGGTGGTGCCGGTGGCGCGCATGTCGGTCGGCGATCGCGCGGTCCGCGACCTTGGAGAGCAGCGCCCGGAGCCACACCAGATCTTCGAGGAGCTCCCCATCCTGTATCGCCTCCGCCGGCGCGATCAGCGTCGGCTCCGCGCTCAGCTGCGCGCGGCGCTCCTGGACACGCCGTGTCTCTCGCGAGCGGTCGTTCAGCCAGTTCGCCACCATGCTCCGGAGGTAGCCGGCGCACGCGCCCGAGCCGGGCCGCTCCACGGGGTTCTCCCCCGTCGCGAACCGGGTCAGGAGCTTGGTCAGGACGTCCTGCGCGCAATCCTGGGCGAGGTCCGGCGTGCAGCGGCGGTCCATGCGCGCGAAACGCAGCGTGGCGCCCTGAATGGCCTCGGCGGCCGCATTCGCGGTGCTCCCTCTGGCTTGACTGGCCAGCGCCGTGAACGCCTCTGCGAGCTCCATCGTGCTTCGCGCCCGCCGATGCTTTCGGCGGCCATCTCCCCGGCGGAGCATACCGATTTCGTTCGCGCTGCCAACTCCGGATGCGTGCGCGCAGGGAGCGTCGATCCGGGGCTGAGCGTCGGCGGCCATCGGAGAAGCGACGCCTCGCTCCGAGAGATCTGACAGTCCCGTGAGTGTCAGATGTCGGTCCGCGCTTCCGTCGGCCCCCCGGACGGGAGGTGGAGCTTGGGTTTGCGAACGACATCCTGCGTGCTGGTCATCATGCTCGCGAGCGGCTGCATGGTCCGCCGAGGCGAGCTCGCGACCCGCAGCCAGCGCGAGCTGCGGCGTCGGACCCAGGTCGTCGAGACCGGAGTGCCCAACGTCACCGTGCGCCAAGAGGACGACCGGCTGCACGTCGTCGCGACCAGCATGTGCGACCGGGTGACCTATCGGGACGTCGAGACGACCGAGCACTACGGCCGGGAGATCGGCAACCCGGGCATGTTGGTGACGCTCGCCCTCGGCGCGGTGGCCACCGGCGTCGCCGGCGGACTCTTCGCCGCCAACGTCTTCGGCTATCCACCGATGAGCGTCATGTCCCCTTCGGACGAAGGGCTGTCGCAGGAGGCCTCCGTGGTGGGAGGCGTGCTCTTGCTCGCCGTCTCGGGCGTCCTCACCACCGTGACTCTGGGAAACCTCTTCCGTCTCCCCGGCACCGACGACGAGACCTCGCAGCAATCGCTCCAGGATCCCTCGGGCAGCGCGCCGGAGATCTGTGATCCGCCGGTCCCCGTCGTCGGCGCCGGCGTCTCGCTTCAGCTCGCGGAGCCGCTGGACCTCGGGCGCACGGACGCCAGCGGCCTGCTCTCCGTGGACGTCGCGGCCATCGCGCCGCCGCGCTGGGTCCTCGAGCAGCCCACGACCGTACCGGTGCTGGTCAACGGCCGGCGAACCGGGGACAGCTTCGATCTGCGCGCGATGCGCCTCGATCTCGACGAGCGCGTCTGGGCGCGCGCGGGCGCCGGACGGTGCGCGATCGCGCAGGAGCCCGCGGAGTGCGAAGACCTCTCGCGCTACCTCGCCGTCTTCCCGCGCGGCCTCCACGCCGACGAAGCGCACCGGATCCAGGCCGAGGCCAACCGTCGCTTCGCCGAGCGGGCCGCCCGCCAAGAGGAGCAGCGCCGGCTCGAGGAGGAGCGCCGCCTGGCGGAGGACGCGCGCCGTCGAGAGGAAGAGGAGCGCCGCTACCGCGAGGAGCAGGAGCGTTGGGAGCGCGAAGCCGCCGCCTCGCGGGCGGCCGCGGAGCGCCGTCGAGAAGACGAGGCCTTGCAGCGAGAGCGCCGCGCCCGCCGCGCGGAGTGCCAGCGAGGGTGCGCGCAGACGTGCAGCGGAGACCGAGCCTGCATGCAGGCGTGCGTCAACCAGCAGTGTCGATGAACGGGTCTCGAGAGGAACGGGGAGAGAACGTGACCGCCTATGTCGTGAAGTGGGAGGGCGAGCTGAGAGGCCCGTATGCCCTCGACGCCATCGCCAAGCTCGTCGAACGCGGAGTCGTCACCGCCGAGACCGAGCTGCAGATCGATGGCCAGCGCCGCTGGGTCCCGGCCGGGCAGATCCCCGAGGTGGCGGCGCTCTTCGCCAAGCCGGTGCCGACCACCGTGATGATGCCGCGCGAAGTCCTGCGGCCCAACCCGCCCTCGCGCCGCGCGGGCCTCGTGAAGCTCGCGCTCGGAGTCGTCATCGGCGTCGGCGTCGTGGCCACCGCGGCCGCCGTCTACGCGCTCGTCACCATGATGGATCCGGGCCAGGTCTTCGCCGACGAGGTGCTCGAGCAAGGCCTCCCCTCGAAGGTGGAACAGCTGATGGTGCTCCGCCTCCCGAGCGCCGAGCAGGTCGAGAGCGTGCGGGGTCTGCGGGTCTCCTTGCTCGGCTCGTTCTGCGGCGGGACCGACGTCGGGAAGCGCCTGCAGAACGCGCACGGCCGCGAGCCATCCGCGCTCCAGACCGACGGCACCCTCGACTTGCTCGGACGCGAGGGTCTCCGCGAAGACCTGCAGTGCGGAGAGCGCCTCATGAACGCGCTCCGCGAGCCGTCGCTCACGTTGATCGACTTCGAGGACGACGACACCAGGCGCACCGTCTTGCTCATGCCGCTGTCGGAGCTCCGCGACCCGCCCTTCGCGCTCTCCTACAACTTCAGCGGGCTCCGCGGTCGATGTGAGCCGGCCGAAGGCGAGGACGCGGAGTGCGATCCGGAGGGCTCCGCCGCGGTGCGCCGGGGCGACTGGTGGGCCCTCGGCGGCTTCCCCGCCATCGCCGCCTACGCGCGCGAGTGGAACCGCGCCGAGGAGCGCAGCCAGACCACGAGCATGGAGTACGCGCAGCTCCTCGCCGCGCAGGTGGACCCTCGCGCGACCGGTGTGCTCATCCAGGTGCAGCCCGAGATCCTCCCCTTCGCGGTTTACTGCAGCGAGGTGCCGGGCGGCCTCTCGGAGTGCCTCCCCGACGAGGTCGCCGACGCGCGCGGTCGCATCCGCGCCAACATCCGGGCCGTCTCGCTCGAGGTCCGCGCGCCCAGCGACGAGCACTTCGACGCGGAGCTCGGCTGGACCATGAGCTTCGCGACGCGCGACGAAGCCGACGCCGAGGAGGTCTCTCGGGACCTCGACGAGCTGGTCCGCGACTGGCGCGCTCACCTCGACAACCGCGAACCGGCCCTGGTCGAGCGCATCCGCGAAGGTGAGGGCGACGACCTCGACCGGCAGGAGGTCATGCTCCGCGCCTTCATCCGCGCCATGTCGAACGCGGAGATCGAGGTCGACGGCCGCGTCGCGCGCCTGGTCGCCAAGGACGAGCTGAGTGAGGCGGAGCAGCGCGAGATCCGCGCCTACCTCGAGCGACAGCAGCGGATCAGCGTCGCCGCGTCCAACGTCGTGCTCTCGCTCCTCGCGGGCGAAGAGCCAGCTCGGAACGACCTGACCTCGCTCGTCGGCGAAGAGGCCGCCGGCTGGATGCTCGAGCCGCGCGCCAGCCGCGAGTCGTGCGACGCGATCCGCGCCCACCTCGCCGAGCTCTCTGGCCCCGGCATGCCCATGGAGCACTTCGGCGCCGCCTTCCGCGTGCGCCAGCGCTACGCCGAGGGCAGCTGCGCGGGCGCCGTCCTGCCCGAGACCATCCGCGAGTGCCTCGTCTCGGCCGCCACCCCGACCGCCATGGACGAGTGCCCCGTCGCCGTCCCGCCCTGGCGGCCGCAGCCCCTCCGCCAGGTCCACCAGGGAGAGCTGACCGACGACGACGACACCTTCGTCAGCACCGGCAAGCCCGTCGACCAGTACGAAGTCGAGCTGCACGCTGGCTGGACCCTGACCGGCGACCTCACCAGCGACGCCTTCGACGCCTATCTCTTCCTGCTGAACCCCGACGGTGAGCGCGTCTCGCTCGACGACGACGGCGGAGGCGGCACCAACGCGCGCATCCGCTACGCGGTCCCGAGCGACGGCACCTACACCCTCCGCGCGAGCACCTACTCGCGGCGCGGACGCGGCCCGTACCAGCTCACGATCCGCGCGGAGTAGGGCTCGTGCATCTTTGCTCTAGCACTCGTGCTCGACCCGGAAGCGAGTTTGCTAGAGCAGCAATTGCAGTTTCGCGTCACGGACGCGATCGGTACGTTCTTTCGACCAGGGGGTGTGTGATGTCTCGCTTCGGATGGCTGTGCGTGGTGACCTTGTGGACTGTTGGAGCCCTGAGTGGCTGTGACGGCGGGAACCGAAGCTGCGGCGACGGCCTGTGCGACACCGGGTTCGGGGAGAGCTGCGCCACTTGCGCGGTGGACTGCGGCACGTGCGCGGGGTGCGGCGATGGCACCTGCGCTGCCAGCATGGGGGAGTCCTGCACGAGCTGCGCAGCCGACTGCGGCTCTTGCGGCGAGACCTGCGGCAACGGCGTCTGCGCGGGCGGTGAAGACTGCAACTCGTGCCCGGGGGACTGTGGGGGCTGCTCGACCTCCTGTGGCCCCTCGAGCTGTGCGGGCTGCTGCGACGGCGACGCTTGCCTCGGAGGCAGCTCTCCCTCCGGCTGTGGCCTCGGCGGCAACACGTGCATGGCGTGCGGAGCCAGCTTCACCTGCTCCGGCGGCGCCTGCGTCGTGGACCCGGTGTCGCGCTGGAACGTCGTCATCGAGCGCGTCGAGGTGAACCAATACGACCTGGCGGGTGAGAACTGGGACGTGTTCGGCGGCCTGCCGGATCCCTTCGTCGAGGTTCGCGTCGGCAGCGAGACGGCGATCCCCACGCGCACCCGATCGGCGGCCGACACGTTCACGGCCAACCTGAACACCGTGGCCGCCTCCAACGTGCGCGCGGACGCGCTCATGGCCCATCTCTCGTTCTGGGTCTACGACGAAGACACCTCTGCCCACGACCGCGTCGGCGCGTGCGGCGGCATGGTCACCGAGCCCATCTTCGGCGGCATGACGCAGACCTCGAACTGTGCTCGAGACGTCTCCGCCGGCCAGGCCGGCTTCGTCCTCACCTGGCACCTCGAGCGCTTCTGAGAAGCCGACGAGTGTCATCGGCGCGGAAAACGATCAGGTCCGCGCAACCTCGTTGGTGAGCCCGCGATGGGGGGGCGGAGGGCCCATGACCCATCGCCTCGACGTCGTTCCGCGGAGACAGACCAGCATGTACAGCTGCTGGTGGGCGGCGACGCCCGGGATCGTGTGGGATCGGACGCTGCCTCTCGAGTTCTGCATGGTCGACATCGTCGATCCTGCCGAGGGGCGGCGAACGATCTCCCCGAGTCGGCTCCAGCAGTGGGTCACGCCGGAGCTCGGGCATCGCAACGTGCTCTCCAAGCAAGGGGCGCAGCGCCCCACGCCCCGAGAGATCGGCCCATGAGAGCGTGGCTGACCATCCTGGCCTCCTTGGCGGCCTCGTCCCTGTGCGCCAGTTGTGGGGAACTGCCGCCGGAGAAGCCGGTCCCCGTGAGCCTCCCGAGCTGTCGCACTCCAGAGCCCGGCGCCGAGCCGACCTACTGGATCGACTCCCGCCGCGTCCTCCACTACGTCGGCGACGGGGCTGGCTGGAAGGAGTCGGCGCCGCTCGGCTTCCCGGGGTGGGTGTCGAGTGTGGCGAGGAGGTTGCGGCGCGATCCGGAACCCCCCGTCCTTGCCCTCGACACGAAGCTGCGCATCACTGACCTCACCTACTTCCTGCTGGCGGCTCACGAGGCGGGCGAGGAGGTGCAGCTCGTCACCGAGCGTGACGGCGAGCGATACGCGATACATGTCGGGACGGTCGCGCCGCCGCAGTCCACCACGGTGCTCGCGGTCTCGTGGAACTCGGGGTTTCTCGCCGTTCACCACGGACCTCTTCGAGATCCCCCATACGTCGGGGGGACGGACCATCCCGACGACGACGAGAGCGCCGCGATCGACGAGCTCGCCGGACGCGAGGCCGAGGTCCTGCTGGTCGAGATGGGCTACACCCGCGGCGATCCACTGAAGCCCCTGCTGCGCCTGCTCTGCGCAGGTCGCGCGCGGGTCGATCGCGTCGTGCTGATCCCCGCGGAGCTGCTGTTCCGAGAGGCCGTTCGTCGCGAGCGCGAGCAAGGAGTCAATTGACGTCGAACGGCACCGCGCCGTCGAGTGGCGACTCGCAGCCCTGGATGAAGCGCGTGGTCACCATGTCCTCGTGCACGGTGAAGCGGCCCCTGTGCGGGTGGTCGGGCGGGAAAGGCGCGAGGCCGGCGTGCACGCGCAGCACCGCGAGCAAGGACTGGCGGTGCGCGTAGGTCTCGAGCTGCCGCCTGCCCGCCGGCCCGGTCGGGAAGCGTCGCTCATCCATCGGGATCCGCCAGAGCTCGCTGGGCCCCATGCGCAGCCGCGCCTGGATCCAGTCGGCGTCGGCTGCGAGGGCCTCGACGTCCGAGCCGTCGCTCATCTGGACGCCGCGCCAGCAGTCATCGACGACCTAGCAGAGCAGCTCGGAGATGAGGAGCGTCATCGAGCGCAACGAGGCTACCATTGCTTCGGAATCAGGATTCCATCGCGCCTGCTGCGCAGCACGGTCCGTACGACGATTCGGCGGCGCGGGTGTCAGAGTGCGCGCCGCTCGACGTCGTTCATGCATGACGCCGCATGACGCAGACCGTGAGCCGACCCTGGTCTTCCCGCTCAGCCGCCATGCGCGCGAGCAGATGACCCGGCGCCGCATCCACCGCGGCGACATCGATCTCGCGGTCCGGCTCGGCCAGGAGATCTACGCCGCCGGCGCGGTCTTCTACGTGCTCCGCAAGTGCGACATCCCGGCGGACCTGCGGCGCTCGGCCGACGTGCGCCGCGCCGAGGGGACCACCGTCGTCTTCGAGGGCGACTGGATCAGCACCGTCTATCGCAACCGCGACGTGCGGCACCTCGCCCGCAAGCCGAAGCGGAGCCGGCGCAAGATCGAGCGTCAGATCTCGCGCCGTGGCGCGTCTCGGAGGGGAACGCGATGACGAAGAGGAAGCCCACTCGCCGCGACACGCGGCGTCGCGTCGAGCAGCTGGCCAACAACCCGCTATGCCGCGCGAACACGCTCTCCGCCGTGCACGACGTGCCGATGAAGGACGTCGCGGTCTCGGTTGGCCTGACGCCGAAGTTCGGTCAGTCCGTGCACGCCATCACGCGAGGCCAGAGCTTCGAGAACGGACTCTTCCGCGACGCCGCCGCCCGCCTTCGGGACTCGCTCGTCAAGGCACGAGTCCTGTCGGCCGAGGAAGCGGGCTTCCTCGACCTCCGCATCCGCCTCGCGGGTGGTCCTCTCCGCTCGCTGGACGACGCGCATCGGGAGACCCTCGCGCTCTTCGACCGCATCGAGCGAGAGGGTGCCTTCGAGAGCATGCCCTCCATCGTCGCAGGGCCCGTCCTCGAGGTCCCCGGAAAGGCCATCCTCCCCGACGGCATGGTCGCCCTCGACGTGCTCGCGCTCGTCCCCGAGGCCGACCGCTCGGTCCGCGCCGTCATCGGCGAGATCAAGGTCTACCCGGATCGCGGTGGCCACACCGACAGCGCGCAGCTCCAGACCGCGCGCGCCCAGGCCGGCCTCTACCTCCACCTCCTGCGGCACACCTGCGCCGAGCGCGGCCTCACGCGGCTCCGGCCGAGCGACGAGGGATTCCTCGTGCTCAACCTGTCGGGCACCAATCTCCCCCGGGTCCGTGCGCGGGAAGAGCTCCGCTTCCAGGCCAAGCGAGCCGAGGTCGCCGTGCAGCACCTCCTCGAGGCGGCGTCCATCGAGGTGGGATCCAGCGACGCGGTCCGTCTCGACGTCATCGCCGAGGCCGGCAAGTGCTACCAGGAGGGTTGCGTCTCCTTCTGCGACCTCGCCGACCGCTGCCACGACCAAGCACTGGCCCAGGGGGAGCCCGCCGTCCTCGGCGCCGAAGCCAAGCGCTTCCTCGGCAGCGTGACCCTTCATCGCGCGACCGCGCTCCTCTCCGGCGCCGCGCCCGACACCGACGCCGAGATTGACCTCGTCCGCCGCCTGGAGGAAGCCCGATGAGCGCCATCGACACCGCCGCCCGCCTGCGCGCCTTGATGGACGGCGCCCCCGTCCCGCTCACCGCCGCGCTCCCGTTCCCGCGGGTCGACGATGACGAGCGCTTCATCCTCGCCTTCGTGCGCATGGGTGGCGAGTCGCTCCCGTGGGGCGTCGCCTTCGGCCGCCCGGGCGAGAAGCCGCAGATCCTGACCGTCCCGGAGGCGCGTGATCGCGACCAGGTCGCCGCCATGTGCGCGCAGCTCTCCGGTTCGCTCGACGCCCACCTCGGTCACCCCGCGCTCGAGCCCGACGAGGCCCCGAACGATCGTCAGCTCTGGACGCCGGGCGGCGCGCACGTGGAGATGCTGCACCTGCTCGCACTGCGCTACGGCAAGGCGCGTCACGGCGATCCAGAGCGCCTCCATCTCCTCCATGCGCTGGCGCGCGCGTGCGGCTACCTCTTCCGTGAGCACGGCCGGCCCGGGCAGATGCGCGTCTTCGACGCCGCGCGCACCCTGCGCGAGCTCTACGCCCTCCCGGCGGAGGACATCCGCCAGGCGCACCTCGGCTTCGCGCTCGCCTGGCACGAGAGCCCTGGCGACGCCGCCGCCCGCCGCGTCGCTGCCCGCCAGGCCGAGCGACGCTCCGTCGGCGTGAGCCTCGACCCCGACCTCGAGAACGACGTGCTCGCCCCGCTCGTGACCCGGTACCGTGAGGCCGACGGCGCGCTCGCCAAGGACCGCCTCGCCGCGCGCATCCACGAAGTCCTCGCGCCGGAGCTGACGCGCCGCTTCGCGCTGACCGAGCGGGCGCTTCGCCTCCTCGACGCCGACCCGCGCCCCGAGAACCCCTGCCTCGACACCCTGCGCACGCTCGCGGGCGAGGAGCTCGAGGACCAGTACCGCAGCCCCGAGGCCAAGCTCACGAACGGGGAAGACGCCTTCATCCTCGACGCCGAGACCGACCACGCCCCGCCCGGCGCCGCCGCGCGCTTCTTCGCCCAGGAGCGATCGCAGGCGCTGCTCGGCGTGCTGGCTCACGGCGACCCCGACCTCGTGCGCCGCCTGCGTGAGTCCGGCGACGCGATCGAGGCCGAGGTCACGCAAGTCGTCGACGAGAATCCCGGACGCGGCAAGACCCCTGTCTGGACCCTGGTGGGTTCGGCGAGCGGCCCGCTCCGCCTTCGTGAGGGCGCCAAGGTCTGTCTCGTCGGCCAGCCCAAGCGCACCGGTCGCCTTCGTCGCGTCGAGGTCATCGACGGCGAGCGCCACCTCGAGCTCGAGATCACCGGCGGCAAGACCCGACGCGGCGTGCCCAACGAGCCCGACGCGCACGACCCTGCGCACGTCGGTCGCACCATCCAGCTCGTCGCCGTCCCCTACGACGACAAGAGCAAGCAGTACGGCGTGTGGAAGCGGACCGGCCCCGGCGCCTGGCTCACCCACTCCGTGCCGCGGCCGGCCGCCAACCCGCAGCCGCGCCGCCCCATCGACCTCCTCTCGCTCGTCGAGGGGCTGAAGGGATAGCCGAGACATGCCGCAGACCCATCTCCAGCCTCAGCGCGACCAGATCCTCCGCGACGTCCTCGAGCACGTGCACGCGCGCGAGCCGCTGCTCGTCCTGGAGGCGCCGCCGGGATCGGGCAAGACCCATGTCTCCCTGCGCGCCGCGGTCCTCGCCGCTCACCACGGTGAGCGCGTCGCCGTCGTGACCCAGACCAACGCCCAGGCGGACGACTTCTGTCGCCGCATGGGGCGCGAGTACCCGCGCATCGGCGTCTACCGCTTCCTCGCGCGGGAGGCCGACGACATCGACCTCGGGTCGAGCTGCGCCCTCGTCCGCCGCGAGCGCGACCTCCCCGTGGGCCCGTGCATCGTCGTCGCTACCGGGGCCAAGTGGGCCACGCTCCGCGAAGACGCCGACTTCGACCTCACCCTCGTCGACGAGGCGTGGCAGATGAGGTGGGCCGACTTCATGTTCCTCAGCCGCGTCGCGCCGCGCTTCGTCCTCATCGGTGACCCGGGCCAGATCGACCCCACCGTCACCGTCGACGTGCGGCGGTGGGAGACGGCCCGTCGCCCCCCTCACCGGGCCGCGCCGGACCTCATCCTCGCCGACCCGAGCAGCGGCGCCGTTCGCCGCCAGCTCCCTGTCTCCACCCGCCTCCCGCACGACACCGTCGAGCTCGTCCGCGGCTTCTACGACTTCCCGTTCGACAGCTGGGCTTCGCCGGGCGAGCGGCACCTCGTGCTTCCCGGAGCGAGCAAGGCGGACCCCATCGACCGCGCCCTCGAGCGCCTCCGCGCCGGCAGCCTCTCTCTCCTCACCCTGCCCACCCCGGACGACGGCCCGCCGCAGGACGAAGACCTCGAGCTCGCCGAGACCGTGGCCAAGACCGTCCGACGCCTGCTCGCGCGGGACGCTCGGGCGCGGACCGAAGACGGCGAGGCCCCGCTCACCCCGAGCGACATCGGCGTCACCGCCACCCACCGCGTCATGAACGCGCGCCTCGTCGAGGCCCTCGGCGAGCTCGCATCCCACGTCCGAGTCGACACCCCCGAGCGTTGGCAGGGGCTCGAGCGCAAGGTCATGCTAGCGGTGCACCCGCTGAGCGGCGTGACCGACCCCAGCGCCTTCGACCTCAGCACCGGCCGCCTCTGCGTGATGACGAGCCGCCACCGCGTCGGCCTGGTGGTCGTGTCGCGGGACCACGTCGGCGACACGCTCGAAGGCTACTTGCCCGTGGCCGACCAGGCGGTGAGCCGCCCCGACGTGACCGGCCGCGGTCACGCGCAGCACCTCGCGGCATGGCGGCGGCTGGCGGGCTGAGGGCTCGTCCGCTGCTATCGGAGGCAGCGTCGGGCAAGCTCGCGCGCGCGGATGAGGTTATCGAGCTCGGCCAGAGAGCCGACCGAGACCGTCCCGACGTCGAGGAACGTGGCGCTCACGTGGGTCCGCGCTCCCCGGCGCCAGACCATGACCAACGCGGGGCCGGCGGCGAAGCGACCAGGCGGGAGGACGCAGACGGTCGAGCCCGTCATCTTAAGCTCTCGCCGAGCACTCGCGTGCGGTAGCGGTGCTCCACGTGTAGATCCGCGTCGGTCAGCGGCCTGGGCTCCGAGCTCTCGTACGCGCGAATCCCCTCCTCCCTCACCGGCTCGAAGAACGAGAGCAGGTGCTTCCACCCTCGACGCTCCTCGAGGTCCACGACGTTGCTCGGCGCGGGATCGACGACGAGGTCTTCGGGGAGCGGCTCGGGCTGGAAGAGATTCTCCGGCCAGAGCTCGGCGGGATACTCGGGCCAGGAGACGAGGCTCGGTCTGGCCGGCCGATCCGCGCAGAGCCCGCACGTGACGCCCTCGCAGGTGTCTTCGAGCCACAAGTCGCATCGGGCGCAGAAAAGCGCATCGAACCCACGGATGCCCCGCGAGGTGACGTAGGTCGACATGCGGAGCCCTCGGAGGCAGTAGGAGCACCGCCGGGCCACGGCTTCGGTTCCATGATGCACGATTGCGCTAGTGGGACGCCCAAGAGTGCGCCGAGCTGACATCCCGGCTGGGCATTTCGCGTGCTGGCTGGTACTCCGTTGACGATGAGTGCCTACGCGCCGAGAGGATGCTGATGCGCGCCGCATTGACAGAGTTGTCGGACCGAGAGCTGGTCTCAAAGGTCCAGTTTGTCATCTCTCTCCCGGCAGTCCCGGCGCCAAGCCGTACCGAAGAGCTTGAGTCGCTCTACCTCGAGGTGTGTCGGCGCAGGCTCCTGGACTGGCTCGATCCTCTGATCCAACGAATCGAAGACACCCATCGAGCCCTCCTAGAAGCGCGGCTAGATTCGCTACGACGGCTCGCGCCTCAGCCACCCACACGCGCGAGGCCGACCTCCGGCCCAAACGGCCCAGCGCCCACATTGGGGGCTCTGGCGACTCGAGTGGTGCCTAGCGCGGCGGCGCAGAACGAGGATTCATCCCAGGATCCGGAGGCGGCCAGCCGGAACGGGGAAGACTCTAAACCCCACACGACCGTCGAACCCGCAGGAGCGTCCGCACCAGGGCATGCCCACACCCCGGAACCAGCGGTTGTCGAATTCGATGACATCAACTTGTCCGACCTCGACTTGTCCGACCTCGACTTCTCCGACCTCGACTTGGTCGGCATCCACCTCGAGGGAGTTTCTGAGCCCTACCTCTCGTCCGCCGCGGAGACCGATGGTGATACCTCTCTCGATCAGCGCCTCGACCTCACTAGCAGCCGGCGCATCGATATCACCGATTGGGAGTGGCCCAAGCCATTCGAAGAGCTGGCTGCACCGGATGGGAAGCTCCCGCAGGAGCTCCCCAAGGTAGGTGTACTCAAACTGTCTGGCTACAGTGTCGGCCGCACCGGTATCGCATCAGCCCAGCATAGGAGTCGGATCCTTGCAGCAGTCTTCGAGTTGGAGCTGCCTGGCTCCTGGAAGCAGATCGTTGGCGCGGACAACTATGCTTCGTGGGGAACGCCGAGGAGTGGGCGAAGGCTGTACAAGCTCGCATACTCCCTGGCCGCGTTCATCAAGCGCGCACGTCGCAGGGAAAACGCCAGTGGAGTCGATCTGACGACACCGAAACGGCGTTGGGGCGACGATCTGCAGTTCCTCTACTCCACGTACTATGAACCCGCGATGGCGTCGACGGCTTTCGCGTGGCCAGATGTCTCGAATTGAAGACAGGTTGGCTGCACTCAGGGGAGCCCGAGATCCTGCCGAGTGGTGATCACTGTCGCCTGACTGGGGCTCAGCTGCCGGGCGACCGCCACGGCTTCAATGAGCAGCTTGAGCTCCACGTGCTCGTTCGACACCAGAACCTCACTCTGAGACCGTTGACCAACGGCAATGCGTTTGACGTCTCCGTACGTGGAGGGAAGTCCGGCCGCGACGAACACCAGTTGGCGTGCGCTGGCTTCGCAGTAGTCAAAGTCGATGAGTGGAGATGTCAAAATCCAGCGCTCCCCGACTCTGACCCACGAACCCTGTGTCACAACCTGGTCAGTCTCCTCACTAGGAAGATCCCCGAGCATTACCTCGCCAAGTCGGCGGTAGTATACACGTGAAGCGCCAGCACGATATCGAATCCGCTCGACCGCATCTATACGCAAGAACTCCCATTCCTCCTGCGTAAATACCTCAGCGAGTATTTGAATCTGCTTGCAGAGAAATGCTGCTCCTCTCTTCTGGTCTGCGGGAGTGGGAGACTCATGCACGGAGTTCCTTTCACCTAACGCTCGGTAGACCGCCTTCTCCCACCGCTTGTCTAGACGTCGCAAGGAGGGAGCGGACGTAAGCCTCGGCTTCAGATAGTTCGCCATGATGAGGATTGGCTTGATCCATGAACCGGCGGTTCTCTCCGTCCGAGGCTCCCCGACGATACGCTTCCCCAGCATGGTCAGAAGTGACTCGTTCTGTCTGACAAGTTCGCTGATCGCGTCAGCTCTGGAGGAGTGCTCGTCTTGCATGACGAGCATGCTCTCATGAAGAAAATGAGACACAGCGGAGAGAAGGAAGGCAGCGGCCGCCTGCAGCGCCTTCTCGAACGCGACTATCGACGTGCTCCAGTAGGCGGACTCCGGGGCCGCGTGTAGCGGCGCAAGACACTGAGCGAACGCCTGCGATATCTCCGGTCTAATGCTTCGCTCAGCACGGCCTGAGAGTATTCGGCTCACGAATGACCGGTCTCGTCCACGCGATTCGATAGTGACAGACGGCGAGGTGGCGATGTGTCTCTCCAAGATGTCCTTGGCGCAGGAGGCGCCGACCAAGAAATGAGAGTCCTGCGTCCATACAACTGCGACCTCAGTGCTCGCAGGCAGAGTCTCCAGCGCGTCTGCAATCCACTGCCGCACACCATCGGCTGCTGCAGCGACCTGGAGGGCTGACTGTCGAGATGGTCGAACTACAACGCAACTGGAGTCGCGTCTCGTGGCAAGCCAGTGCTCAAACTTGGAGGTGTCCGTTCGGCACCAGAAGGGAAAGACCGAAGCCCGGAACAATCGGCCCCCTCCCGCCATCTTCGCCTGGAGTAGCTTCTCCTCAAGACGGGCGAGAGCTCCTCCCCGATGCGAGGCCACATCATGAGACCGTACATAGGCCGCACTGGCGGTCAGGTTGTACTCGCGTAGGTGCGAGGCGAGGTGGTGATAGGCAGCGGCCACTACCGCTTCGCTAGCGTCCGAGTCCTTGATGATGACGACGAGTCCATCGTCCGCGATGCAGTATCGAGGGTTCTGCGGAAAGTGGCTCGTAAAGATCGTCGCGAGCTCACGCAGCAGCGCATCGGCTACCAGGCTTCCCTCGCGGGCAAGTAGGGCCTTGAAGTTGTCGACGTCGACGCCAAACAAGCCGAACGGCTCTCCTTGCCGCGTAAGCCTATGTGCATCTGCTTCGAATGCCTCCAGGTTGGGCAGCCCTGTCCGGCCATCAAAAGCGAGTCGTTGAAGGAGGGACTGGTACCTGCTGTCGTATCCCCCGAAGAGAATCTCGGTGCCACCGGCACGAATGATGTCACCGTCCTCCAACTCAACTCCCGCCGTATCGACGGCTTCATCGTTGACGTACGTACCGTTGCGAGAAGGGTTGTCAAGTAGGAATGCGCGCTCTGCTCGGGTTACGAGGCGGGCGTGCCGGCCCGAGACAGCCTGGTCTTCCAAGAGGAGGTCGGCCTCGGATTCCAGTCGACCAATTAGGTAGTCATGGTCATCACTAGCGAGGCGGAGGAAGCTCTCATGCCTGGCGGGACCCAAGACGAGGAGAAAGGCGGGGCCACTCGGCTTGAAGCGGTGTCCACCTGACTGGCTTGGTCCCGGCACTGACCCCGGCGCATCGGGAAAGTTCAGCACCGTTGTTGTCTTGCCTTTGGTGCCCAATCCTAGCTCCATAGCTGCGGCACAGTGCCTCCGAGGAAGCCGGCGCAAGAAGGGATAGGTCCTAGTACGGCGGCAATACTACCGTCCCAGGGACTGAGCGACGACGTATTTCCTCGCCGGATGCGCACGAAGGCGCCGACGCACCCGCTCCACGCATCAGTGCACCCGGCGGCGGGGTGCTACACGAGGCCGCCACGTCGAACACACCACGCTGGCCCGCCCTGCCCACATCCGGCTTCGGTCGACCTTGTGTGGTGCTTGGGCTGGTCCCGAAGGCCGTGATGGAGTCTGTCTTCCGGCGAACGGCGAGTGGCTCTGTCAGATCCGTCCGCCGGCGGCGTCTCTCCTCCGATGAACGAACGCTTCGCCCGCACGCCGTGCTGCGGTAAGGTCGCACTGTGACTGGATGGGCAAAGGTCAACGTGAAGTCCGCTCGCGAGGACGAGCTCGCGGGGGAGATCGCCGAGGTGGTCGGGCTGACCGAGCGCACGGTGGAGAGGCGGCTCGGGGAGGCGCATGGGCGAACGCTCGTGCGGAACCTCTTCGAGGATCGCTGGCCCCGCGAGGCCGCCGACTTCGAGGGGAGGACGGCGGCGTGGGCGCGGAACGCGGAGCTGTTCGAGGAGCTCTCGGGGGTCACCGGCCTCGCCGTCCGGACGGTGCGGACGAAGCTGCAAGAGGCGACGGGCAAGATGCACGTGCCGCGGGTGTTCGCGGACCGGTGGCCGGAGGCCGAGGCCCCGCGCCGCTCGAACGGTCGTTCGTCGACGAGTCGTGGTAGGCCGGAGCCGAAAGGCGAAGTGGAAGACATGGCGGAGCCCAAGAAGAAGCGAGCCGGGAAGAAGAAGAGCAACGGCCGCTCGAAGTCGAACGGCAGCCCGGAGCGGACGGGGAGCCTCGGCTTCGAGTCGAAGCTGTGGGACGCGGCGGACCTGCTGCGCAACAACATGGACCCGGCCGAGTACAAGCACGTGGTGCTCGGCTTGCTGTTCCTCAAGTACATCGAGGACGCGTTCGAGGAGCGGCGCGAGGAGCTGCGGGCCGCAGTGTCGGACCCCGACTCGGAGTACTTCGAGGAGACGGAGGCGGCGCGCGAGGACGCGCTGGGCGAGCTGCTCGAGGACCGCGACGAGTACACGGCGGAGAACGTGTTCTGGGTGCCCGAGAAGGCGCGCTGGTCGCACCTGCAGGCGGAGGCGAAGCAGCCGACCATCGGCAAGACGCTCGACGACGCGATGGACCTCATCGAGCGCGAGAACCCGCGGCTGAAGAACGTGCTGCCCAAGGTCTACGCGCTGCCCGGGCTCGACAAGCACAACCTCGGGCAGCTCATCGACCTGGTGAGCGGTATCGGGCTCGGGACCAAGGAGCACCGCGACAAGGACACGCTCGGCCGGGTCTACGAGTACTTCCTCAGCCGGTTCGCGTCGGCCGAGGGCCGGGGCGGCGGCGAGTTCTACACCCCCGCCTCGGTGGTGCGGCTGCTGGTCGAGATGCTCGAGCCCTACCAGGGCCGGGTCTACGACCCTTGCTGCGGTTCGGGCGGCATGTTCGTGCAGTCGTTGAAGTTCATCGAGGCGCACGACGGCCAGCGCAAGCAGATCACGGTCTACGGCCAGGAGTCCAACCGCACCACCTGGCGCATGGCGCAGATGAACCTCGCCATCCGCGGCATCGAAGCCAACCTGGGCAAGAAGCACGCGGACAGCTTCCACGAGGACCTGCACCCGGATCTCAGAGCCGACTTCATCCTCGCCAACCCGCCGTTCAACATCTCGGTCTGGGGCGGCGAGCGGCTCGAGGGCGACGTGCGCTGGAGGTACGGCGCCCCGCCGGCCAGCAACGCCAACTACGGCTGGGTTCAGCACTTCATCCACCACCTCGCCGACGACGGCACGGCGGGCTTCGTGCTCGCCAACGGCTCCATGTCGTCCATGCAGTCGGGGGAGGGGGAGATCCGAAAGAAGATCGTCGAGGCCGACCTCGTCGACTGCGTCGTCGCCTGCCCGGGGCAGCTCTTCTACGCCACCCAGATCCCGGTTTGCCTCTGGTTCTTGACCAAGAACAAGCGCGCCAACGGCCACCGCGACCGACAGCGGGAGACCCTCTTCATCGACGCCCGCAAGCTCGGCCGCATGGAGACCCGGGTCAACCGCGTGTTCGACGCCGAGCACATCGCCCAGGTCGCGGACACCTACCACGCCTGGCGCAACCATGGCGGCGCCTACGATGACGTGGCCGGCTTTTGCAAGTCGGCCAAGCTCGAGGAGATCGCGAGTCACGCCTTCGTGCTCACCCCGGGCCGCTACGTCGGCGCGGAGGAGGTCGAAGACGACGGCGAGCCCTTCGAGGAGAAGATGCAACGGCTGACCGCGGCGCTCTCGGCGCAGATGGCGGAGGGAGTGAAGCTGGACGCCAAGATCGCTGATGCGGTCACGAGGCTGGGGTATGGACGTTAGTCTGCCGAGTAGTTGGCGCGTTCTACGCTCCGATGAAATCGCGGCCCCCGGGCAGCACGCGATGGCCACCGGACCCTTCGGTTCCGCGATCAGCTCGAGGTTCTTCGTGGACTCGGGTGTCCCGGTGATCCGAGGAAGCAATCTCAGCGACGACACCGGAGTTCGGATCTCTGACGCGAATCTCGTCTACATACCGGACGACCTTGCCCGAAAGTTTTCACGTTCTGAAGTCCGTCTTGGCGACCTCGTGTTTACCTGCTGGGGCACCATTGGTCAGGTTGGTCTCATCGACCAACGTGCAGGCTACGATCGATACATTGTTTCAAACAAGCAGATGAAGCTAACGCCTGACGCCACTGTCGCGGACAGTCTATTCCTCTACTATGTGTACTCCAGCCCCCAGGTTGTAGAGCGGATCCAAGGTCAGAAGATCGGTAGTTCGGTGCCTGGGTTCAATCTTGGCCAGCTCAAGGCGATCACCATCCCTGTCCCGCCGCTCGAGGAGCAGCGGCGGATTGCTGGGGTGCTCGGGGCGCTGGACGACAGGATCGAGCTCAACCGGAAGATGAACCGGACGCTGGAGGAGATGGCACAGGCCATCTTCAAGTCCTGGTTCATCGACTTCGACGGCGTGCCCCACTCGGAGATGGTCGACAGCGAGCTCGGGCCGATCCCGGGAGCCGTGAAGCTGGTTTACTTGGGAGATATTCTTAGTGACCTCGAGACCGGAAAGAGGCCCAAGGGCGGTGTGAAGCAGATTGCCTCGGGAGTGCCGAGCATCGGTGCGGAGAGCATCGTTGGAGTCGGTAGGTACGACTTTGCAAAGACCAAGTACGTTCCGGAAGAGTTCTTCGTCAAGATGAAGAAGGGTGTTCTTCGAGATAGGGACGTTCTCGTCTACAAGGACGGTGGCAAGCCCGGTGACTTTCGGCCCCATGTTTCTATGTTCGGTGACGGATTTCCTTTCAATCGGGCCGCAATCAACAGCCACGTATATCGCCTCCGTGCGGATGGGCGCGTGTCGCAAGAATATCTCTACTTCTGGCTGGCTTCAGATTCGATGTTGGCACTCATGCGAAGAATGGGTACAGGCGCGGCGATACCGGGGATTCCAAAGCGAAATCTCGTCCGCATTCCGGTCGTTCTACCGGAGCGCGGGCGCGTTGAGCGCTTTCAAGAGTACGCGGAGCCGGCGGTCAGCAGAATCTTCGCCAATGCCAATCAAAGCAGAACGCTCGAAGAGCTTCGCGACGCGCTCCTCCCGAAGCTGATCTCCGGTGAGATCCGCGTGCCCGAGGCCGAGAAGGCGGTGGAGGCGGTGCTTTGAGCGGGTTCGAGTCGGTGGTGCAGGCGGCGGCGGTCGAGTACTTCGCGGAGCTCGGCTACGCGTATCGGCGTGGGCCGGACCTCGCCCCCGACTCGGACAGCCCGGAGCGCGGCTCCCATGCGGACGTGGTGCTCGCGGGGCGGCTGCGCGCGGCGCTGACACGCATCAACCCGCACCTCGACGCGGACGCCATCGACGAGGTGGCCAAGCGCATCCTCCGGCCGGGGAGCCCGTCGCTCGAAGAGAACAACCTCGCGTTCCAGTCGCTGGTGACCCGCGGGGCGGAGGTGCAGGTCCGCAAGGACGGGCAGGCGCGCGGGGAGCTCGCGTTCCTCTTCGACTTCGACGAGCCGGACAACAACGACTGGCTGGTGGTGGGGCAGCTGACCGTCATTCACGGTGAGCACCATCGGCGGCCGGACCTGGTGGTCTACGTCAACGGCATGCCCCTCGCGGTGCTCGAGCTGAAGAGCCCCCAGAGCGAGAACGCGACCCTGCAGTCGGCGTGGAACCAGCTCCAGACCTACAAGCGGGAGCTCCCGGCGCTCTTCGACGCCAACGAGCTGCTGGTGATCTCGGACGGGACGCGCGCTCGGGTCGGCAGCTTGACCGCGGGCATGGAGTGGTTCGGCCCCTGGCGCACCATCGACGGGGAGTCGCTCGCGCCCGACGCGACGCCCGACCTCCAGGTGCTGATCCACGGGCTCTTCGAGAAGCGGCGCCTGCTGGACTACATCCGCTACTTCGTGCTCTGGGAGACCGACGACGGCCTGGTCAAGAAGATCGCGGGCTATCACCAGTTCCACGCCGCCAACAAGGCCATCGCCCAGACGGTGCGCGCCTCCGCCAGCGGGGGCGACAAGAAGATCGGCGTGGTGTGGCACACGCAGGGCTCGGGCAAGTCGATCTCGATGACGCTCTACACCGGCAAGCTCATCCAGCACCCGGAGATGAAGAACCCGACGGTGGTGGTCGTCACCGATCGCAACGACCTCGACGGCCAGCTCTACAACCAGTTCTGTGCGGCCAAGGGGCTCATCCCCGCCCCCGTGCAGGCGGAGAGCCGCGAGCACCTGAAGGAGCTGCTCCAAGTGGCGAGCGGCGGGGTGGTCTTCAGCACCATCCAGAAGTTCGGCACCAAGAAGGGCGAGCGCTTCCCGGAGCTGACCGACCGGCGCAACGTGGTGGTCATCACCGACGAGGCGCACCGCAGCCAGTACGAGTTCGTGGAGGGCTTCGCCAAGAACCTGCGCGACGGACTGCCGAACGCGTCGTTCATCGGCTTCACCGGCACGCCGATCGAGTTCGAGGACAAGAGCACGCCGGCGGTCTTCGGCGACTACATCGACACCTACCCCATCGCGCAGGCAGTTCAGGACGGCGCGACGGTCCCCATCTACTACGAGTCGCGGCTGGCCCGCATCGACCTCGACGACGACAAGAAGCCCGTCGTGGACGAGGGCTTCGAGGAGGTCACCGAGGGTGAAGAGGAGGGGGTCAAGGGCAAGCTCAAGAGCCGCTGGGCCAAGCTCGAGGCGATGGTGGGCACGGAGGCCCGGCTGAAGCTCATCGCCGAGGACATCCTCGCGCACTACGACCGCCGCACCGAGATCCTCGAGGGCAAGGCGATGATCGTGACCATGAGCCGGCGCATCGCGGTCGACCTCTACGACCAGCTCGTCGCGCTCCGGCCGGAGTGGGACTCGGACTCGGACCTCGAGGGCGGCGTGAAGGTGGTGATGACCGGGGCAGCGAGCGACCCGCCGGGCTTCCAGCGTCACATCCGCAAGAAGCCGGCGCTGAAGACGATCGAGAAGCGCTTCAAGGACCCGGACGACCCGCTGCGCATCGTCATCGTGCGCGACATGTGGCTGACCGGCTTCGACGCGCCCTGCGCCCACACGCTCTACGTGGACAAGCCCATGAAGGGCCACGGCCTCATGCAGGCCATCGCTCGGGTCAACCGCGTGTTCAAGGACAAGCCCTCGGGGCTGGTCGTGGATTACCTCGGCCTCGCCGACCAGCTCCGCAAGGCCATCGGCACCTACGGAGGCGGCAAGGGCCAGCCGCCCGGCATCCCCGTCGACGTCGCGCTGGCCGTGCTGAAGGAGAAGGTCGGCGTCGTGGAGGACATGTTCCACGGCTTCGACTACTCGGGCTACTTCACGCCGAAAGCCTCGGCGCGCATGGCGGCGCTGTCCGGCGGCGCGAACCACATCCTCGGCCGCAACGTCGCTCCGCTCGACGAGGACGAGAAGGGCCGGCTGGTCACCATCTTCCGCGACTGGCAGCACCCGCTCGCCGGCTACGAGACGCTCACGCCTCGCACCAAGGAGGCGACGGCCGCCCTCCTCGACCGCCTCCTCTCGCTCCTCGCCGAAGAGGGCGAGGCCGACTCCGCGCTCCTCTACGACAACACCCTCCACGCGCTGCATCGCCTGCTCGTCCAGCCGGCCCCGGGCAAGCTCGAGCGCATCAGCGCCACCAAGGAGCTCGTGCTCCAGGTGGAGCCGTTCGCGTTCAAGCTCCTGGCCAAGCTCGACTCGGAGCGCTGGGAGAAGCTCCGCGGAAGGAGGAAGGGGCTGGGCGCCGCGCTCACGGAGCTGCGCAAGATCGGGGCGAGCCCCTACACCCTGTCCCTGCCGGAGCCAGCCTTCATCGTGCGGGACGGCGGCGAGCAGTGGACCACCCTGGAGCACGCGGTCCGTGACGTCGTCGGCGCGCGGCTGGACGCGGCCCACCGCTCCACGGAGGCCGAGCCGCACCACTGGCGCAGCGTGCTCTGCGTGATGCTGGCTCTCGTGGAGCACAACGACGCGCGCATCGGCCCGCTGCCCGCCATCCCGCAGGGCTCCACCGAAGGCCGCAAGCGCTTCATGACCACCATGGCCGCGCTGAACAAGGCGGCTGGCATCGCCATCCACCTGGAGGGCGCGCGCGAGCTGCGCGACCGGGTCGCCTACTTCCAGGCCGTCCAGAAGAACCTCCGCAAGTACACGGTCGGCGGCAGCGGCAAGTCCGGCGCCGAGCTCGACGCCGCCATCCGGCAGATCGTCTCCGGCGCCGTCTCGCCCGAGGGTGTCATCGACATCTTCGACGCGGCCGGTCTACCCAAGCCGGACATCTCCATCCTGAGCGACGCCTTCCTGAAGAAGGTGAAGGCCAGCCCGTACAAGAACCTCCAGCTCGAGCTGCTCAAGAAGCTGCTGAAGGACGAGATCCGCGTCGTCAGTCGACGCAACGTCGTCCAGGCCCGGAAGTTCTCCGAGATGCTCGAGCGGACGCTGCTCGCCTACCAGAACCGCACCCTCGAGACCTCGCAGGTCATCCTCGAGCTCATCGAGATGGCGAAGGGCATGCGCGACGCGCCCAAGCGCGGCGAAGCGCTCGGCCTGACGGATGACGAGATGGCCTTCTACGACGCCCTCATCGCCCACGGAGACGTCCAGGCGCTGATGGGCGACGACGTCCTCGCCGCCATCGCGCACGACCTGGTCGAGTCCATCCGCGCGAGCGTGACCATCGACTGGACCCAGAAAGAAGCCGTCCGCGCCGACATGCGCCGGCGCGTCAAGCGCCTCCTCCGCAAGCACGGCTACCCGCCGGACAAGCGTGATGGCGCGCTCCACACCATCATCGAGCAGGCCGAGACGGTCTGCCGGGACTGGGCGAGGGCGGCGTAGGCGGCCGGTGATACGTACCTTGCTTCGATTGCGTCATCGCTCCGAGCCCGGATAGACTCGGGCCCCGTGTCGGACGCACCGAACCCGCATCTCGACGGGTACCTCGACAAGCTCCGCGACGAGCTGGAGCAGTGTGCGCAGCGCGAGCGTCCCCGCGATCGGCTCATACACGCGCGCTTGGCCGTGGAGGCCATTCTCCGTCACCTGCTCGAGCGTCCGAGGGGGAACGAGCTGCTCTCTACGCTCATCCAGGAAGCGATGCGGGAGCGACTCTTGGACAAGCACATCCTGCCGGCGTTCACGACCGTGCAGCTCCGCGGCAACGACGGTCATCACATCAAGGACCCGGATGAGAACGATCTAGACGCGCCTTGGCGAGAGTGTCAGCCCGCCTTGGAGAACCTCGTTCGATGGTTCTTCCTCCGCCGGCAAGAGCCGCTTCCCAAGAGCGTGAGAAATAGCCTACGGCGCTTGCAGCCACAGAACGAGTTGCGGGAGACGTTGTTGGTCTGCGTATGCCTCGGTGTCCCGCTCCTCCTCATCGTCGTCTCCCTCGTGGTCGTGCTGTCGGGAGGCCCCGAGTCCAACGCGAGCGCGGACGCCGTCGCAGAGGAGCTCGTGGACGCGGGTCACACCGAGGGTGATGCGATGTTTGGCGCTGTCGCGAGCCCTGCGCGCGACTGGCCCGTGTTGCGTGAGGTCGTCCTGGGCGATGATCACATCTGGGCGATGCGCAACGAGGTCACGGTCGAAGAGTACGAACGGTGTGTCCTCCGAGGAGAGTGCGTCCCGCCCCCGTCCGCGCTCCCAGAGGGGAGCGATCTCGCCGCCGAGTGCACATGGCGCCGTCGACGGGAGGAGCCGCGGCTTCCGGTGAACTGCATGACGGGAGAAGAGGCCACCGCGTTCTGCGCGTTCGCGGCCGAAGCCGCCCAGTCCGTGGTCGGTCGGCTCCCTACCCGACGAGAGTGGAGAGAACTGGCCCGATGGCGCGAAGTGCGAACCAGATACTGGAGCGCCGGGGCCGATCCCGCCGCGCTCTGCCTCCCGAACCTGTGCGATCAGAGCTTCTTGAGGGCTCACCCAGGCGACACGCGCTGTACCCCCCGCAGCGCGACGGCCAGATGCGACGATGGACAAGCGGGCCCGGCCGCGGTCGGAACCACGGAGCCGGAGAACGCATGGGGGATCCAGGACGCTGTCGGGAACCTGACGGAGCTGGTGCGTGACGAGAGTGGCTACGCGCGAATGGGGCGCGGCTTTCGGTTGGCGCTGACGGCACGGAGCGCCGCATTGCTTCCGGACGGCCACCCAGACGCACGTCGCGCCCAGAGCGGCTTCCGTTGTGTATTCGAGAGAGAATCTCCCTAGCCCACGAAACCTCCGGCGCGATGCGGCGATGAGGCCGGCAAATGCGCTCGGGGGTGGGGTCGACGGTCGGGTCCAGCTGCGGGTGCACCGCACTGGAGAGTCCTCGTGACCATCGATTTCCCCGAATTCATTCGCCCGCCCCGTCTCAGCACCGACGGAGGCATCCTGCTCGGCATCCGCCTCCTCAAGTCCAAGCCCGCCGACCTCGACGTGAACGAGAAGCGCGCGCTGCGCGGTGTGCGCCTGGGAGAACGGGCTCGAAGGCGCGCCCTGCGGGGGCGGCGCTGCGGTCCTCGAGACGCAGCGCGTCGGCAAGGCGCGCGCGCGGCTCCGGCCTGAGAACCTGCAGGACGAAGACGAGCGCTTCGACGATGTCCCCACCGGCCTCGATGGAGACCATTCCCACCGACGTCACCGGTGCCCGGGCTCCGTCCGGAAAGTGGGCCACGCGCGACGGGCCGGGAGACGATCGTCGTCGCGCATAGGGTGAGGGCCGGAGATTGCAGCTCCGTCCCTCTGCCGGCCGCGCGAGGCGCAGGGGATGCGCGCGCGTTCCGACGCTCGTGACAGTCTGCTCATCGCCGACCGGCGTCCAGAAAGGGGCGAGCCGGTCGGTTGCAGGGGTACGAGCGGGAGTGCGGTCGGTGCGGGGCGGAGTTTGTGCTCTGCCGCCCCTGCGACCGGCGCGACCGCTATTGCTCCGAGGCCTGTGCGGCGGAGGCCCGCGCCGTTCTCGTTCGGCTCTACGACGCCATGTACCGGCGCTCGTTCGCAGGTCGGCGTCACCGCGCCGCACGCAATCAGCGGCTGCGGGCCCGCAAGAAATCGGCGCCAGAAAGAGACCGATCACTCTCTTCCGCCGGCGCGGATCCGGCCCAGGCTCTCGACGTCGGGACGGCAGCGCCGCCCACGGAGGAGCACGATGGACGAGTCGGTCTGGTTGGGCCTGAGCCCGGGCACGCAGAGCACGCGGGTATTGGCGATGCGGGGTCCGACGCAGACGCTGCTGAAAGCGCACCTGTCGCTGCGCCCCGGCAGCGCCCGAGCCGTCCCCGCGCTCCTCGAAGCCGTCGCCCTCTGGGAGGGCGTGCCGGTGCGCGCTGCGCTCGTTGTGGACGATTCGTGCTCGCGTGGCTCGACGAGCCTCTACCGAGACAGCTTCGCAGTGTTCGGGGACGAGACCCCCCTGTATCGACTGGAGTGGATTCCGCGCGCCGGAGCTCGTCGCCGCCGTGACGGTCTCGGCGGAATGGGCAGCTTCGGCGATCTCGAGCGACTGCTCGCGCGGTCCGTCGCCCGATGAAACGGGTTTCGGACGAGCGCAAGGCCGAGGTCTTGCGGCTGCGGTACGTCGATGGACTGTCGACGAGGGGGATCGCGAAGAGACTCTCGATGGCCCGTCGCACAGTCCGGAGCCTGCTCGGCGAGGACCCGGTACCGCGGACGATCTCGTCGGCGCCGCGGCCCTCCATCCTCGATCACTTCGACGACCAGATTCGGCAGATCCTCGCAGAGACGCCCGAGATGCGTG
The DNA here is from genome assembly GCA_040218145.1 of Sandaracinaceae bacterium. Classification (GTDB taxonomy): domain Bacteria; phylum Myxococcota_A; class Polyangia; order Polyangiales; family Sandaracinaceae; genus JAVJQK01. The sequence continues at coordinate 116,836 of JAVJQK010000117.1, forward strand.
CCCCATCGATGCTCGAGCGGCTTCGGCAGCAGGGCTACACCGGCGGCATCTCGGTGCTGCGCGAGCGGATGCGACGACTGCGTCCGCAGCCGCTCGGCGACGTCTTTTCGACTTTCGTCGTCCCGCCGGGCAAGCGGCTCGAGGTCGATTGGGCACACCTCGGCTTCGCTCTGCCGGGCGTGCCGCGCCGAGTGTCCGCCTTCGTCGCCGTGCTGCCGTACTCGCGGATGCTCTACCTCGACTTCGCGCTGTCGCAGCAGATGGGCTCGTTTCTCCGGTGCCTCGACCGCGCGCTGTCCTTCTTCGGCGGCCGCACCGAAGTCGAGGTCTTCGACAACATGAAGACGGTGGTGATCGGACGGGTCGGTGGCAGACCTATCTTCCACGAGCGCTTCGTCGAGTACGCCCGCGTGCGCGGCTTCGCGATTCATGCGACCTGGCCGCGCCGACCCACGGAGAAGCCCTTCGTCGAGCGCGGAATCGGCTTCGTCCGGTCGCGCTTCTTGCCCGGACGCCGCTTCGCCGACTTCGCCGACCTCTGTGGCCAGGCCAGCGCGTGGCGCGACACCTTCGCCAATGCTCGCGAGCACGAGACCACCGGTCGCGTCCCGGCGCTCGTCTTCGAACACGAGGAGCGCGCCACGCTCGCGCCGCTTCGCCACGAGTACTTCGACGCCGACGACCTCGCAACGACCGGTGTCGATCGTCGCCATCGCATCCACTTCGATCGCAACGACTACACGGTGCCGTGGCGCTTCGTCGGCCAGACCGTCCTCGTCCGCGGCGACGACAAGAACGTGCGCGTCCTGCTCGGCCCAAAGGAGATCTCGCGACAGCCACGCTCGTGGAGCGTGCGCGAGCTCGTCTCCGATCCGTCGCACGAGGATGGGATGCGCGAGCATCGCGCGGGACGCCGCGCCGCGAGCATGCTCCCGCCTGCGCTCGCCGCGCTCGGTGACATCGGCGCGCGCTACTTCGCGACGCTCGCAGCAGGACGGCGGTCCATCCGAAACGAGCAGACACGCCTCGTCCTGCTCGTCGAGCTCTTCGGCGCGAGCGCTACGGCGAGCGCGATCGACGAGGTGATGCGCACCGGCCATGTCGGCGCCGACTACGTCGAGTACGTCATGCGTCACAAGCGCCGGCTCGTCCCGAGCCCCGCGCCGCTTCGCCTCGGAAAGCCCGAGCTCGATGACATCCACGTCACCGAGCCCGACCTCGCCGCCTACGACGACATCTACGCGCACCCAACGCGCGATCCGGGCGAAGCCCCCACGGAGGTCGACGTATGAGCACACCGAAAGAACAGGTCGATCTCGGGGCCATCCTCGACAAGCTCCGCTGGCTCCGACTGCCGGGCATGACGCGCAGCCTCGAGGAGCTGGTCGAGCGCGCCACCAAGGAGAACCTCGCGCCGCTCGAGATCGTCGACGCGCTCTGCGACGCCGAGAAGAACAGCCGCATCAAGAGCGCGGTCGAGCGGCGCATCAAGAGCGCCCGCTTTCCCGAGATCAACACTGTCGATGCCTTCGACTTCGGCTTCGACCCACACCGAAAGAAGGTCAAGGCACGCTACCTCGCACTGACCGATCTGACCTTCATCGACCGCGGGGTCTGCCCCGTCTTCATCGGTCGGCCGGGCACCGGCAAGACCTTCCTCGCGCGCGCCCTCGCGTACCGTGCCTGCCAGGCGACGCGCAACGTCCTCTTCACGAGCGCGGCCCGGATGCTCAACGACCTCTCCGGCGCCGAGATGCACGGCCAGCTCACCCGCTCGCTACGCAAGTACACCCGTCCGGCGCTCCTCGTCATCGACGACTTCGCCGTGCTCGAGATGGACACCTCGCAGGCCAAGCTCGCCTTCCAGGTCATCTCCGAGCGCTACGAGATGCGTCGCTCAACATCCATCACCACCAACCGAGCCTTCAAGGAGTGGACGAAGGTCTTCCCCGACCCGCTGAACGCTCAGGTGATCGCCGAGCGCATCACCGAGCTCAGCGACGTCTTCGTCCTCGACGGCAAGACCTGGCGCGACCCACGAAACCACCGCTGACTTCCACGAACCGAACCGGCGGGACCCAGCCCGGACTCGGCGCTCGTGCCGAGCAGCGCCCTCGCGACCGTCTCGCGAGCGTGGCGCGCGCCGAGATCCGTCCGCAGTGCCACCGGTGGTCTCATGGAGACCGGTGATATCGGTGGAGGTGGTGCGCTTCGTCGCCGGTGGCGACA
>JAVJQK010000118.1 GCA_040218145.1 Sandaracinaceae bacterium
CCTCCCGCGCCGCGTCTAACCCGACGTGGACAAGAACCACGAAAACCTGGCGATGGGCATCGGCGCGGCGCCGGCCTCACTCCCCTCAAGCAGCGTGCGCGAGATCCGCCGTCTGAACCTCAGACACCTCGCCCGCTAACATCCACGTCGGTGTCGAGCGGGGTCTCGCAGCCGTTGAGGTCGCTTCCGTCGCAGTCGCCGTAGCCGGCGGCGCAGATGGGGCCCGCGCCCATGCAGCCGAGGTCCGGGTGGCACCACTCCTCGTCCGCACAGACGCCGGTCTGTTCCCCGAAGACGCAGGCCCCCACGCCGTCGCAGACCCCGACCGCGCACGCCTGCGCCGGCACGCACTCCGCGTCGCTCGTGCACTCCCCCGCGCCGCACGCGTCGGGCGAGACGTCCGTGCAGCGCGGGCGGACGCAGCGGCCGCCGACGCACTCGGTGGCGAGCGGGTCGCCCGAGGGACAGACCACGCCGATGCAGCTGCGGGTGAGCAGGAGCGTGACGGCCACGTCCGCGTCCACGTCGACCACCGCGCGTCGGACCGCGAGCCGGCGTCCGTCCGCCGCGAGGAGCTGCGCGGTCAGCGAGTAAGCGCCCGGCTCGTCCAGCTGGAGCTCCGCCACCCGCGTCCCCGCCAGGAAGTCGTCGGCGTCCTCGACGTCTCGCTCCACCGAACGCGACGCCGCGTCGCCCTCGCGGCGGATCTCCAGGCGGACCGATGCGAACTCGATGGTGGGCACGAGATCGGTGCGCACGTCGACGAGCAGGGTGCGCGACGCGGACCCGCAGGAGCTCGCGAGGAGCAGTCCGAGGATGGCAAGGTGAGCTGCGCGCGCGGTGCGCCCGGGAGTCATCCCCGGCACGCTATCATCAACGGGCGGCGAGGGCGTCTTCGACGTCGGCCACGCGCACCGGCTTGACGAGGTGCTCGGCGAAGCCGACCTCCGCGCTCCGGGAGCGGTCCGCGGGCGCGCCGTATCCGGTCAGCGCGATCATCCGGATCGCGTGATCGGGCCAGCGCTCCCGCAGCTGCAGCGCGAACGCGTGCCCGTCCATGCCGGGCAGCCCGATGTCCACCAGCGCCACCTCGGGGCGCGCGTGCGCGACGAGCTCCAGCGCGGTCTCCGCGTCCGGGGCGATGCGCACGTGGTGACCGCGGCTCGAGAGCGCCATCGAGAGCAGCTCCGCCGAGTCGACGTGGTCGTCGACGATGAGGATCGAGCGCTCGCTCCCCGTCGCGCGCGCGCCCGCGGGAGGAGGCTCCGCCGCCGCGGCGAGGGCGAGCGGCAGGCGCACCGAGATCGTCGTGCCCAGCCCCTCGCCGGGGCTGGTCGCGCCCACGCTGCCGCCGTGCAGGCGGACGAGGTGGGAGACCAGCGCGAGCCCCAGCCCGAGGCCGCCACGCGAGCGGCCCTCACCCTGCGAGAAGGGCTCGAAGGCCCGCTCGAGCAGCGCGCGGCTCATGCCTCGCCCGTCGTCGCGCACCTCCACCAGCGCGTGGTCCGCGTCCGGCCTCGCGCGCACCCAGATGCGCCCGCCCTCGTCGGTGTAGCGGGCGGCGTTGCTCAGCAGGTTCGCGAAGATCTGGCTGCCGCGCGCGAGGTCCGCGTGGACCCAGACGCCGGCGTCCACGTCGAGGGTGAGGTGGTGCCCTCGCTCGGCGATCTGCGCGCGCGTCATCTCCAGCGCCACGTCGAGCATGTCGCCGAGGCGCCGCGGCCCGATGTCGAGCGCGAGCTTGCCGCGCGCGGCCCGGGACACATCGAGGAGGTCGTCGACCAGGCGCACCAGCTGCCGGCTCTGGCGCGCGATCACGCCGCGCGTCCGCTGGAGGATCGGGTCGTCGTATCCGTCGAGCAACTCGGCCGCGGCCACGATGGGGGAGAGCGGGTTCCGCAGCTCGTGCCCGAGCAGCGCGAGGAAGTCGTCGCGGCGGCGCGACTCGTCCTCCGCGAGGCGACGCGCCTTCTGCAGCGCCTGGCGATCTCGGCGCGCGGCGCTGACGTCGCGCAGGTAGATCACCACGCCCACTCCGCGCGGGGAGTGCGCGAGCGCGAGCGTGACCTCCATGGCGAGCTCGGTGCCGTCGGCGCGCCGGGCGGTCAGCGGCAGGGCCCGCCCCATCCAGCGCGGGTCGGCGGACAGCGCCGAGCGCAAGACGCGGCTCGCGCGGGGGCGCCAGCGCGGCGGCGTGAAGAGCGGCGCGGGACCCTTGCCCAGCACCTCGTGCGCCGACCAGCCCAGCACGCGCTCGGCCGCGCCGTTCCACTCCACGACCTTGCCTCGGTGGTCGAGCGCCACGATCGGGTCGGGAGAGGACGCGACCACGCCGCTCCGCCGCAGCTCCGCGAGCGACGCCAGGTGCGACAGCTCGACCGAGCGGAGCGCGTGCCCCACCTGCGCGCCGACGGCCTCGAGCACGGCGAGCAGCGGCTCGTCGAGCTCCACGAGGTCATCGAGGTCGCCGAGCTCCGCGTGGATGACCGCCACCACGGAGGCGCCCATCGTGACCGGCACCGCGACGCACCCTCCCTCGGCGAGCGCGCGCCCGGTCTCGGCGGCGCGGCCGGCGAGGCCGTCGCCGACGTGCACCGCTCGGGGAGTCCGGGCCGTGTCCGGCCAGCTCACGAGCGGCGTCAGCTGCGTCGCGGCGGGATCGGCGAGCAGGACGTCGGCGCGGCGCGCGTCGAGCGCGTGGCCGAGCGCCTCGAGCACGGGGACGAGGCAGTCCGACGCGCGCTCGGCCCGGCCCAGCGCGCGCGACACGCCGCGCACCACCGCGCGACGCCTCGCCTCGCTCTCCGTCACCCCGCTCCCGGTCACCGCGCTCGACACGTTCTCTTCGTCGCATCGGGGTCGAAGAGGGTCAAGGCAGGCTCACGCGATTTGTCGGCCGTCAATCGTCGTCACTGCGGCTGATCGCCCCAGCGACGCGAAGCAGCAGCGCGCTGCCCTGCTCCATGATCGCGTCCAGCAGCCGCAGCTTGGACGAAGACCCGCCGCGTGACTCGCGCGACTCGGCGTAGAGCCCGATCAGGCTCGTGCTCAATGACTGCTCCGCGACGTGGTGGGTGCCAGACGGGGTCTCCAGCTCGACGCGCAGCCGCCCTTTCTTTTCGCTCATTTTGGTCGTTCCTCCGGCCACCTCTCTCTTCAGGTCGCGTGCCGAGCCCAGTCCAGCGGGGACGGCGCTGGATCCGGGTGGGGTGGAAGGCCACGCCGTGGCGATCCAGCAGCGCCCGTTCGTGGCGTTGCGCCTCTGAATATGGAGGTGAATTCGTCTTTTCGTCCGCTGCGATTACCTCCTTTGTGATGACCCCAGAAGACGTGGCGCGAGAGGGATCGGCCCACGAAGGCGTCGCCCCGGAAGCCGTCCCTCCCGAAGACGTGGGCCGCCTGGTGGCCAACGCGTTGAGCCTGTCTCGCGTGCCGCTGGCCGCGCTCCTCTGGGTCGCGCCGGCGTCCCCGCTCTGGGTCCTGTCTCTGCTCGGCGTCGCCGGGCTGACCGATCTCGCGGACGGCTGGGTGATGCGCCGCTGGGCCGCGAGGCGCTGGGCGGCCCACCACCGCGGCGCGTTCGCGGCGTCGGTGGCCCGCGGGGCGGCCCTCGATGGGTTCGCGGACAAGGTGTTCGTCGCCTCTGCGGTGAGCGTCCTGTACTTCGTGCACGAGCCGCCGCTCTGGATCGTCGTGGCGCTGATGACCCGCGAGCTGCTCCTCGCTCCGCTCATGGTGCTCTACCGCCTCGCCCCCGCGTCGCAGCGGAGCCGCGTGGACTTCACCGCTGGCGTGCCCGGCAAGGCCGCCACCCTCGCGCAGTTCTGCGCCCTCATCCTGGGCTTCGTCGGCCATCCGCTCCTCGGCGAGATGGCGCTCGGCGTGTCCTTCCTCGGCGCGGTCTCGGTGCTCCACTACGTCGTGCGCGCCTACATGCCGAAGCTCTTCAACGGCCCCGACCGCGCGACGTGATCGCTCGACTCACTCCTCGGCCGCGCGGCCGTTGAGCGAGATGGGGGTGAAGTCGTGCGTCTCGAGGTGGCGCGCGACGGGGCAGTCGTCGTCGCAGTCGTGCTCGCCGATCTCCTCGAGCGCGCGCGCGAGCGCGACGTCCGCCGCCTCGAACCAGGTCAGCGTGCTCTTCGTCGGGATGATGTACTCCTCGCCGATGCGCTCCTTGGCCCCCGTGCGCGCCAGCAGGTCGTCGGCCTTCTTGCGCATCCCGCACAGGTACAGGTGGCGCCCCTCGGCCGCCATGCGCGCCGCCGCCGCCTCGAGGATGGCCACCGTCGTGACGTCCATGCTCCGCGCGCGGCGCAGCCGCAGCACCACCGCCTTGATGGCCTTGTGGTTGATCTGCGCCTCGAGCGCCTCGGTCAGCTCGCCCGCCGCGCCGAAGAAGAGCTGCCCCTCGACGTTGATGATGCGGATGCGGCTGCACGCCAGCTCTTCGCCCTTCGGATCGTCCAGCGACAGCTCGAACACGCGGCCCTCCCCGTCGAACACGACGTGGTGCACGGTGAGGATGCGCGAGCGCCTGAGGTAGAGGATGAGGCTCACCGCGACGCCGACGTAGATGGCGTAGTCGAGGCGCAGGACCCACGTGCCGGCCACGGTGATGAGGAACGCGGCCGCGTCGGAGGGCCGGCCGCGCAGGATGCGGCGGATGCGGCGCCAGTCGACCAGGTCCACCGCGACCACGAGCAGCAGGCCGGCCAGCGCGGCGATGGGCGTGAAGTTCACCGCCGGGCCGATCAGCAGCAGCGCGACGATCATGAAGATGCCGCTGTAGACGCCCGCGAGGCGCGTCTCGGCGCCGCCCTGGTGGTTGATCGCCGAGCGCGAGAGGCTGCCGCTGCAGGGGTAGCCGCCGAAGAGAGACGCGGCGAGGTTGGCGAGGCCCTGGCCGGCGAACTCGGTCGAGAGCTCGAGCCGCTGGCCGCTCCGCGCGCTGATCGCGCGGGCGAGGGCCGAGGACTCGACGAGCGACAGGACGGTGATCGCGACGGCGATCGGCAGGAGCGTGACCGCGTCGTCGAAGCTCCACGCGTCGCCGGGCAGGGTCAGCGGCGGCAGCCCCGCGGGGACGCGCGCGAGGTCGGCGATTCGCCGCAGGCCGAGCGCGCGGAAGTCGAACAGCCAGCTCGCGAGCGTCATCACGCTCAGCACGATCACCGCGCCGGGGAGGCTGCGCTTGACGCGCCGGAGCCCGCCGATGGCGACGGCCGTCGCCGCGGCCACCCCGATCGCCGCGTAGTTGGTGTCGGCGGCGTGCGCGGCCCACGCGTAGATCTTCTGGAACGCGTTGCCGCTCGCCCCCGCCGTCTCGGTCAGGTTCGGGAGCTGGCCGATGCCGATGAGGATCCCGGCGCCCGTGATGTAGCCGATGACGACGGGGGTGGAGATGAAGTCGACGAACACGCCAAGGCGCAGCAGCCCCGCCGCGAGCTGGATGCCGCCCACCAGGAACGCGAGCAGGAGCGCGGTGCCGACCACGTCGGTGCCCGCCGCGGCCGCGATCGCGGTGCCCACCAGGAGCGAGACCGCGTTGGTCGGCCCGGTGATCACGTGCCGCGAGGAGCGGAAGAGCGAGCCGACGATGACCGGGATGCAGGACGCGTAGAGCCCCATCGCCGGCGGCAGTCCCGCGATCACGGCGTAGGCGACGCCCTGCGGGATGCCCATGAAGGTCACCGTGGCCGAGGCGCCGAGGTCGTGGACCAGGGCGTCGCGGTCGTAGTCGGCGAGGTCGACGAACGGGAAGAGCCGCTCGCGCCAGCCGCCCGGCTCCCTCACGGCAGCGCCTCCGCGCGCTCGCGAAGAGCCCGCAAGAGCGCGCGGCTCTCGTCGATCCGCGCGCGCCAGGGCGCGGTGACGTCCCCGTAGCCGGCGAGGCCCTCGGCCTGCGCGCCGGCCTCCTCCTCGAGCGCCTCGAGGAGCGCGTCGAGGGCGTCGAAGCGCGCCGCGCTGCGGAGGAGGTTCACGATGAGCTGTGTACGATCGCCGAAACCGCGGGGCACGTTCAACCCACGACCGAGCCGCGCGACGTCCTCGCGCGTGAGCACGAAGCCCGCGTGGGCCGGAGCCGACAGATACGTCCCGATCTCGCGGAGGCCAGTCTCGTCGTCCTCGAGCAGCGCTGGCGGCTCGGGCAAGTCGAAGCGCGGCGCCGGCCCCGCGAGCGCCTCCCGGTGCGAGCGCACGAGCGCGTCGAGCTCGCTCGCGATCGCGGCCGGGAACGGCAGCCCCGTGCGGCGCACGGCGAGGACGAAGATGGGGAGCCACCGCAGCACGTGCTCGTCCAGCAGGCGGCGCGACAGCCCCTCGACCTTCTCGACCGCGCCCTCGTGCCCGTCCTCGCGCGCGTCACTCTCCGCGCCGCTCAGGAACGCGAGCGCGCGCAGGGCGGTCGAGAGGTGCTCGACGTCACGGTGGCGCAGGTCCGGCGTGTAGCCCGCCGCGTCGAGCAGCGCGTGCAGGGCGTCGGTGCGCGCGCCGCCCACGAGCCGCTCGGGATCGAGATAGAACCCGGCGAGCGGGGGCGCGGCCCAGCCGAACGCGCGCTCGTGATCGGCCGCGAGCGCGTCGTCGTCCGCGCCGCCGATCGCGGCCGCGAGCGCGTCCGAGGCCTGCGCCGCCTCGCGCGTCTCGTCGCTCACGCCGCGTTCGAGCAGCTCGGCGAGCAGCGCATATCCGAGCGAGCGCGCCTGCGCGCGCGAGGAGGGGTCCACGATCTCTACCTTCCGAAGGGCTTCTCCGGGAGACGATACGCGTTCGCGAGCGGCTTGAGGGGACGCTTCAGCCAGAGCGGCCGCCGCGTGCCGTCGGGGCTGTGGTCCACGGCCGAGCGTGAGAGCGCGTGCCACTCGCGGTAGACGCGCATCGACGCCTCCGTGTCGACCCACACGTCGCCGTGTCGCTCGCCGGGCGCGGCCTTGCGGACCGACAATGCCTTTTGATGCCAGCAGTGTGCGCCGCTCAGGGGATCCGGGTGCACGGCGTGGGTGAGGTTCTGGTGCACGCCCACGTCCTGCCACCAGATGCGGCTCGTGTCGGGGTCGGTCGAGGCCCACGCCTTCGCGCCGTGCACGATGTTCAGCTCACGCTCGGCGCCGTCCTCGGCGAGCTGCGCGAGGTTGCTCATGCCGGCCCCGATTCCGTCCTGCTCTTGCAGGCGCCAGCGGCCGAGGTGGTGGCTCATCGCGATGACGCCCGGCTTGATGCCCTCGGTCACCCAGACCTTGTCGACGAACGCGCCGATCTCGGTCTGCACCCGGATCAGCTCCCCCGTCTTCACCCCGAGGCGCTCGGCGTCCGACGGATGCATCCACACCGGGTTCTTGTGGCTGATCTCGTAGAGCCACTTCGCGTTCGCGCTGCGCGTGTGGATGAGCGTGGGCAGCCGGAAGGTCGGGAGCAGCAGCATCTCGCCCTTCTCGCGGTCGATGGCGTTCGGGGACACGTGGCTCTCGAGCGGCCACGGCACCACGTGCTCCGGCTCCTTCCAGCCCCAGTCGTAGAGGGTCTCGCTGAAGAGCTCGAGCTTGCGCGACGGCGTGCCGAAGCCCGCGCGCGGCACACCGTCGACCATCACGCCGATCGCGTTGCCGTCGACGAGGACCCGGCCCAGGTCGTCCACCTCGTGCGTGTCGGCCTTCTCGATCTCCAGATCGAAGGGCTGCGTCGCGCCGGCCGAGACCTCGAACGCGCCGTACTTCCGCATGTAGGCGAGCGGGGTCAGCCCCTCCTTCGCCGCCGCCTCGGGCAGCCCCGGCACCGCGTGCTCGAAGATCCAGCCCCAGTACTCGTCCTGGGTGATCGGCTTGGTCGGGTCGGTCGGGCTCTCGAAGTACTGCCGCGCGCCGAGCTCCCCGTCGGGGTCCATCGCCCAGGTGATCGCGTTCCAGAGCTCGGCCTCCTCCCAGACCTCGCCCGGGTTGGCCTCCCAGGTGTAGTCGACCTGCTTGCCCGCGCGCTCCATCGCGACGCGGCGCACGGGCTGGCGGAAGCCGATCCAGCGGCCCGCGTGGGTCTCCTGGCTCATCAGGTCGTGCCGCTCGCCCGCGTGACCCATCGGCAAGACGTAGTCCGCGAACCAGGCGCTCTCGTTCCAGGTGGGGGTGAGCGCGACGTGGCACTTCATGAGCTCCTCGTCGCGGAGCACGTCCAGCCACATGAACCCGTCGGGGTTGATCCACATCGGGTTGTAGACGCGCGTGAAGTAGACATCCACGTCGCCGCGGCCCTCCTTGAGGAAGTGCGGGAGGCAGAAGCTCATCTCGTACATCGCGAACGGCCACTCGTGCGGCAGGTGCAGCTCGTTCCACGCGTCGAAGGGCTTGGGGTTGCGGTAGGTGGAGGGGACGAACTTGTTCCAGCTGTTGAGCGCGGTGCCGCCCTCGGTGCCCACGCTCCCGGTCAGCACGTTGACGAAGAAGAGCGCGCGCGCGACCTGCCAGCCGCCGCGGTTGCCCATCGTCGCGCTGCGCCAGGTGTGCGCGGCGACGCGGTTGCCGGCCCGGGCGACGATCTCCGCCGCCTGCTGCACGCGGTCGAGCGGCACCTGCGCCTCTTCGGCCGCGCGCTCGAACGTGAAGTCGCGGTAGCGCAGCTTGAGGAAGCGATCGAAGGTCTCGAACGTGCGCGGCTCCTTCGCGAGCGCGCGCAGCTCATCCGTCTCGGCCCAGTCGGGGAGCGACGCGAGCGTCTGCTCCCAGTTGACCCACTTCCGCACGAACTCGCGGTCGTAGCGATCGTTCTGGATGAGGTAGTTGCAGATGGCGAGGAGCAGCGTGGTCTCGGAGCCCGGCCAGGTGGGGAGCCAGCAGTCGGCGCGCGCCGCGGTGTTGCTCAGCCGCGGGTCGAGCACGATGAGCTTCCCGCCCTTCGCCTTGCTCTCCATGATGCGCTGGGCGTGCGGGTTGAAGTAGTGCCCGCTCTCCAGGTGCGCGCTGACCAGCAGGATGGCCTCGGCGTCGGCGTAGTCCGGGCTCGGCCGGTCGCCCGCGCTCCAGAGGTAGTAGCCGGCGCGCGCCGCGGCGCTGCAGATGTTCGTGTGGCTGTTGTGGCCGTCCACGCCCCAGGATTTGATGGCGCGGTTGGCGTAGTGGTCCTCGCCGGGCCGGCCCACGTGGTACATGATGCCGTCGAGACGCTTTGCGCGGCTCGCTCGCATCTTCTCCGCGATCTCGCTCACCGCGTCGTCCCAGGTGATGCGCTTCCACTTGCCCTCGCCGCGCTCGCCGACGCGCTTGAGCGGGTAGAGGATGCGCTCCGGGTCGTAGGTCTGGTTGTGCGTGGCCGGGCCCTTGGCGCAGTTGCGCCCGCGGCTCCCCGGGTGGGCGGGGTTGCCCTCGAACTTGCGGATCTCGAACGTCTCCTTGTCGACGTAGGCGAGCAGGCCGCACGCGCTCTCGCAGTTGAAGCAGATGGTCGGCACGAGCGTGTAGCGCCGCGGCACCTTCTTCGGCCACGCCTTGCTGTCCCACTCGACCCAGTCGTCCCACTTGTCCGGCGGCGGGTAGCGGTTCATGCGCCCGTCGCGCTGCTTCACCTCGAGCAGCTTCTTCGGCGTGGCGTCCACGTCGGCGTACGTCGGCTGCTTCATCTGCGGGCCCTGCGGCCGCTCGGTGGAGCGCGCCTGCGTGCCCGGGTCGAACGCGACCTTCGGCTTGCGGCGGCCGAGCTTGAGGAGGCGCTCGAGGAAGCTCTCGGTCTGGGGGAAGGCGGTCACGAGTTCGGGATCTCCTGCGGGGCCATCACGAAGGCGTGCTCGTAGCAGTAGAGGCCGACGACGGCGGCGACGGCCGCGACGGCGTGCGCGAGCGGTGAGGGCACGAACAGCAGGGCGAAGGGCAGCGCGTGCCCGAGCCCCATGGCGCCGCCCCAGTAGAGCCCCTTGTAGCGCCCGTGCGTGATGAGGTGCGCGGCGCGGGCGGCGACCTCGCTCGCGTGGCTCGTGCCCAGCTCCCCGAAGACGAGCAAGAACACGTCGAGCCCGAGCGCGACGGCGAAGGTCCAGAAGCCCGCGGTGACGATCGCGGCCGGCACCGGCATCAGCGCCGCCATCACCAGCACCGTCGCGCCGCCCATCAGCGCGGCCTGCACCACGAGGTGGAAGGGCAGAAGCGGGCTCTGCCAGAGATCGCGCCCCTCGGCCTGGGCGAACAGGAAGGCGGTGTAGACCGCGGCGCCGACCGCGAGCGGCAGCCCCGACCAGAGCAGGAACGGGCGCGCGCTCGCGGCGAGCGAGCTGTCCACGAAGCCGAGCCACGCCGCCGTCTCGAGCGCCCACCACAGCCCCGCGAGGGTGGAGAAGCCGATCAAGAAGAGCGAGCCGCGCGCGAGCCACGAGCGCCACTGCGGCCGCAGCAGGATGTAGAGGAAGCGCTCCGGCTTCTCGAGGTCGTAGACCAGCAGCGCGGTCGTCGCGGTCATGCCGGCGAGGGCGACGAAGCCGCCCACCACCGCGGTGAGGGGATCGAAGTCCGCGAGGCCGAGCCCGAAGACGATCGCGAGGAGCGCGAAGATGCCCGCCCCGATGCCCTTGGTCACGAGGTAGGCGGGGACCGGCCAGTGCCACGGCACTTTGTGTTGCTGGTTGTAGCCCACCTGCACCATGTGCTCGGCGCGGCTGCGGCCCATCGTGATCGGCCCGTCCGAGGGCAGGCCCTGCGGCTGCGGCGCCCTGAGCGCCTGCCCGGCCTTGCCGGTGGGCCCCGCCTGGCTGGTCTGCCCCGCCGCCTTCGGCGTCTCACCGTGGAGCGGCAGCACGTCCGCGAAGGCGAACGTCTCGGGGGCCCGCTCGGTCGCGGTGGGCACGAGGTTCACGGCCGAGCCGTCGATGTAGAACACCTTCGGCGCGGTCCCCTGCTCGGGCTTGCGCACGGAGACCTTCTCGCGCGAGAGGACCCGCGCGATCTCGGACTCCGGGTCGTCGAGGTCGCCGGCGAGGATGGCGTGGGTCGGGCAGACCACCGCGCAGGCCGGCTCGAGCCCGAGGTCGACCTTGTGCGCGCAGTAGTGGCACTTGGCGGCCGTCCCCGAATCGGGATCGATGTAGATCGCGTCGTAGGGACACGCCTGCATGCACGCCTTGCAACCGATGCAGGCCGAGGCGTCGAACTCCACGATCCCGTCGTCGCGCTGGTACATCGCCTGCGTCGGGCAGATGCGCACACATGGCGGGTTCGCGCAGTGATTGCACCGCGTGACCTGGAAATGCCGCTGGGTGTCCGGGAAGGTGCCCGTCTCGGTGTACTTCACCCAGGTTCGGCTCACGCCGAGCGGCACCTCGTTTTCGCTCTTGCAGGCAGTGCTGCAGGCGTGACAGCCGATGCAGGCGCGATTGTCGATGACGAAGCCGTAGTTCACATTCCCTCACGCCGACCTGGCGGCCAGCGGTTTGCACTGCATGACACGCGCCCAGTCGAGGCGCCGAACAAAGTCGGGTCCGGGGATCGAACGACGTTCGACGCTGTTTCACCCATCGTTCACTCCTGTTTCAGCCGTCGCGGCCTCGTCGGGAATCACCCTTCCCACCGTGGCGGCTCGATGTCGTAGACTGCGCACGAATCGATGAGCGGCGCCAGCACAGGGGGAGCGCGTCGGGTGGCCTTCGTCGGCCAAGACGACCCGACCTTCGTGGACGACGTCCGGCGAGCGCTGGAGGAGGCGGGGGTGCGCTCGCGCGTGCTCGGGCTCTCCAGCCTCAAGATCGCGGCTCGGCCTCCGGACCTGACCGTGATGATCGGGGACGCGGCCGAGGACGGAGGCGTGGCGGTCATCGACGAGGTGGGTCTCGAGCGTGGCCCCTTCGCCATCATCGTGCCGCACGGCAAGCTCGCCGCCCGGCTCGAGGCGCGCCAGCGGGGCATCGAGATCATCCCGCGCAAGGCCACCGGGGTGGAGGTCGCGGCCGAGGTGGAGCGCATCCTGGACAAGCTCGGCGAGGGTGAGCCCGCGATGGCGAGCGTCCCGGTCGAGAACCTCCTCCGCACCGCGGCGAGCGAGCTGGCCAAGCGCACGGGCGCCCCGCACCTCGGGCAGGTCAAGGTCCGAGCCGGCGACGAGGCCAAGGCGCGCGCGCTGCTCGATCGCTTCGTCGGCGAGATCGCGTCCCTCACCGAGCGCGGGCCCGCCACGCAGGAGCCGGTCTCGCTGTCGGGGCTGGACTGGGACGACGACCCCGAGACGGTGCAGAAACACGACGCGGGCGTGGAGGCCTGGCGCGACTCGAAGGTCCCCAAGCCGCCGCGCCCCTCCAACGCCGCGGCGCGCATGATCGGCAAGCGCAGCACCATGCCCGGGGGCATCTCGCGCTTCCCCGCCGCGGCCGCGGTGCTCGCGGCGACCCCGGAGGACGACGTCACCGATCCCCAGCAGGCGCCGCTGAAGCTGGGCGACGTGCACGAGGCGGTCACCCGTCCGCACTTGCTGCCGGAGGCGCGCTCTCCAGGACAGGGCCCGCCGGCGCTGCCGAGCTCGCCGAAGCTGCTCGGCTCCCCCGGTCCCGGGCTCGAGCTCCAGGACGAGACGCGCGAGGAGGGCTTCGAGGACGAGCTCGAGACGATCGACTCGTCCGCGTCCGAGCTGCTCGCGGCCTCGATGACGGATCTCTCGGGCGATCCCGACACCACCGCGCGGCACAGGCCCGTCGCGCTCCGACCTCCCGGCTACGCGGACGCGGAGAGCGACGCGGACGCGACGTCGAGGCAGGACGCCCAGCCCATCGCGCCGCCGCCCTCCGCCCCCTCGGTGCCGAGCGATCCCCCGCCCGCGATGGCGCCGCAGCCCCCCGCAGCCGCCGTCCCCGTGGCGCCGCCGGCGCCCTCGGTGCCCCGGGTCCAGGCGCCGCAGACGGCGAGCGCGCCGCCGAAGAAGTCGGGCGGCCTCGGCCTGGTGATGGGCGTGGCCGCGGTGGTCTTCGGGATCGGCGTCGTCGGCGCGGGCGGCGTCTACTGGTTCGTGCTCCGCGACGGGCTCCCCGACGGAGTCGCCTCCGCGGAGGCGCCCACGCCCGACGAGCCAGCGACCCCGGTCGCGGCCACCCCGCCGGCCGCCGAGCAGGCGCCGCCGCCCCCGTCGGACGATGAGCCGCTCGCCGAGGAGACGGGCGCCGCCGCCGCCGAGCCGGTGGACGAGCCGGTGGACGAGCAGGTGGATGAGCCAGAGGCCCCCGAGACCGCGCCGTCCGTCCCACCCGAGGCGCTGAGCCCCGAAGAGGCGCGCGCGCAGAGCGACGTGCACGTGGACGAGGCGCGCGAGCACCGCCGCAACAACCGCCTCCCGGAGGCGCGCGCCGCCTTCGAGAGCGCCATCGAGGTCCACGAGGCCAACCCCCACGCGCACGCGGGCCTGGCCCGGCTCGCGCTCGACCTCGGTGAGAGCGAGCTCGCCCTCGAGCACGCCGAGCGCGCCGCCGCCCTCCGCCGCCGCCGCGCCCGCTACCAGCTCCTGCTCGGCGACGCCCGCCTCGCCAACGGCGACCGCGGCGGAGCCCGCCGCGCCTGGGAGCGCGCCGCCGACATGGACCCCGACGACCCCGAGGCCCTCCAGCGCCTCGGCGAGTGAGCCCGACGCGGCCGGAGGCGAAGGCCGCGCGCAGGCTCGCCCTGTGGGCGTTCGCCACCAGCGTCCTGAGCCTCGTGGCGGGGGGAGGCGCCATCCTGCTGAGGGCGTCGCTCTCGGACGCGACGAACGGGGACGCCACCCTCGCGTGCCTCGTCGGCGGGGCGGCGCCCGCCCTCGCCACCGTCGCGCTGCTCGGCGCGAGCCTCGCGAAGCGCCGCCGCCTCGACGCAGCCGAGCGGGGGTAGAGCGCATCTCAAGACCCCTCCCGTCGCCCGGCCGGCGGGACGGGCCCCATCCGCGGCCGGTCGCTCCTCGAAAATGCTCCGGTAGTCAGCGACGGCCCAGGCGACGCGCTCCGAGGAGGGCCAGGAGGCAGAGCCCGAGCAGCCCCGCCGAGCCGCGGGCGGGAGAGGCCGCGCAGTCGCACCCCGCGGACGCGTCGCCCGGTCGTCCGGCGCCGGCGTCGGTGGGCCCGGGGCGATCCGAGCCGCCGTCGACGCGGCCGTCGCCGCCGTCGCCGACGCCCACGCCGCCGTCGGGGTCGGGGGAGCCGCCGTCGACGTCGGGGGCGACGGCGGTGAGACCGATCCGAGATCCGCACGGCAGCGCCTCGTCGCGCAGGCGATGGTCGTCCGCGGCCTCGTCGACGAACAGCGCCGCGCGCTCGGCCGCGGTGAGCATGCGCTCGTCCTCGTCGAAGCGCATGCCGGTCACGTCGGCGACGGGCTGCACGAAGTCGGCGGCGGCGATGACGGGCTCGGTGTCGTAGCAGTTGCGCTCCAGGCGCATGCGGAGGTGCTCCTCGGGCGCCTCGCGCGCGTAGCCGGGCACGGCGTCCCAGAAGGGGTGCTCGGGGGTGAGATCGCCGACCAGGAACTCTCCGCGGATCCCGGGCCAGCTCGCCCCCTCCCACCAGGCGAACTGGTTCCGGTGGATGGAGACCGGCTCCTCGACGTCGACCACGAGGTTGTCGTGCACGCGCGTGTTCCACCCGGCCCGGAAGCCGAGCCCGCGCGGCGCGCCGACGACCGTGTTGAACGCGACCTCCGAGTGCGCGCCGTTGGCGGTCGTCTTGAGGTAGGTCATCAGCGGCCCATCCGTCTGCGGCCGTCCCAGCATGATCCCGATCGAGGCCACGTCGTAGATGATGTTGTTGCGGACGAGGGTCTCCCGGAACGGAGAGAAGACGCCGTAGTCGACGTCGTGGATCACGTTGCTCAGGAACGAGTAGGGGCCGTGCGAGAGGTTCTTCAACCCGAGCCCGTAGTGGCAGTCGTGCACGTGGTTGCCGACCACGTAGACGTCGCCGTCGGCGGGGAGCAGGCTGGCTTCCCACTCCGCGCGGCTCGCGTCGTGCCCGCCCGGCGGGACGGGGCTGTCGTAGCTCAGGCGCGTCACGGAGTAGTAGCAGCCTCCGTTCACCGAGCCGCGGTCGATCAGACGGTCGCTCGACGTCTCGATGTTGCCCACGTGGTGCAGATGGTTTCCGACGACCACGTTGTCGGTGACGCCGCCGCTCGCCTGCATCACGATGAGCGCGTCGTTGTCGGTCCCGTCGGTGTCCGCGTGGTGCAGGTGCAGCTCGCGCAGGGTGACGCGGTACCCGTTGACCGTGAACCCTCGGCGGTACATGCGCCGCATCTCGAAGCGCTCGAAGACCCAGTCGGAGTGCGCGGCCACGAAGGCCGACGAGCTCCAGTCGCCTCGGTTCGCGTAGTCGAAGTCGAGCACCGCCGTCATGCCGGCCGCGTAGGCCGCCGGCTCGGTGCGCAGCACGATGGGTCGCCCGGGCGCTCCCGCGCTGCGCGTGACGAGGCGCGCGCGCTCGTGTCCGAAGGCGTCCCGGATCGCCGTCAGCTCGTACACGCCGGGCGCCATGTGGATGGCCGTGCCGGCCTCGGCCTCGGCGATCACCCGGATGAGATCCCGTCGCGGGTTGGCCTCGGAGCCGTCCCCGTCTTCGCCCGGCAGGGGCGCGACGTGCACCACGCGCTCGGGCGTGACGTCGACGCGGCCCTCCAGCAGGCTGCTGACCAGCGCGGCGTCCTCCGGCGCGGGCGCGTGCTCGGCCTGCGCCGACGCGACCGAGAGCGGCGCCGACACGCCGAGGAGCGCGAGCCACACGCTCCAGACCATCCTGCTTCGTCGCCTCATGCCTCGAGCCTACCGGGCGCCGCGCGGCGGGCGCAGCGCTTCCCCCTAACCTCGCCTGATCCGTCCCGAGCGGCCGAGGGGGGAGAGCGCTGCCCGGCTGGCGTATGCTCCTGGCATGTCGCTGCTCCTCCGATACCTCGTCAAGGGCCTGGGCTGGGAGCTCGGGAAGACCGCGGCCAAGGAGGCCATCGACGAGCTTCGCGCGAGCGGCGAGGAGCCGGAGCAGACCGAAGCGGAGGCTCGCGCCGCCAAGCGCGAGGCGGAGCGCGCGGCGCGCGAAGCCGAGAAGGCGCGCGTCCGGGCCGAGAAGGCGCGCGCCAAGGAAGCGAAGCGACGCGCCCGCGAGGTCGAGTCGGAGCTGGCCGCGCTCAAGAAGCGCGTCGACCGCGAGCGCTGAGCGTCACCGGATGTGGCGCGCCCAGACGGGCGCGAGGGCTGGCCGCGCCCGCACGGCGGTGGTCAGCGCGTCGACCTTCGGCAGGTGTTCGCGCCGCCAGTCGGCGTCGAGCCAGACCGCGAGCTTCGTGATGTAGAGGTCGGTGGCGGAGAAGCCGCTCGGCACACAGTACGGCGCGCCGCGGAGGCCCGCCTCGAGCACGCGCCATCGCTCGCGGGTCATGCGCTCCGCGCTCTCGCGCACGGCCGCGCCGCCGAAGCGCTCGGGGTAGTCGATCATCTCGACCAGCGGGTAGATCTCGGTGGCCAGGAACAGCATCCAGCGCAGCGCCTGCGCGCGGTCCTTCGAGCCCGGCGCCGGCAGCAGGCCGCCCTCGGGGTGGCGCTCGTCGAGCGTGAGCAGGATCGCGACCGACTCGGTGACGATCTCACCGTCGACCTCGAGCGTCGGCATCTTCCGGTGCGGGTTGAGCGCCGCGTAGCCCGCCTCGCGGTGCGCGTCGTTGCGCGCGTCGAGATCCCGGACCTCGTACTCCACGCCGAGCTCCGCGCACGCCGCCTCGACGATCCCCGACCCCGATCCGGGCGCCCCGTAGATCACGTACGTCACCCCGGGCTCCTACCCCGCGAGCGCGTGACCGTCGAGGCGGGCTATCATCCGCTCCCGATGGGCCAACGCGCCAACCTCATCGTCCGAGCCACCGAGGGCGACGAGCTGTATTACTCGCACTGGCGCGCCAACACGCTCGACTCGGATCTCTTCTGGGGGCCCGAGGCCGCCACGGCGTTCGCCCGCGCCCAGCGCTCGGTCGACGAGGGGGCCGAGTGGCTCGACGAGATCTGGGCCGAGGGCGGGGCCGTCATCGACCACGTCGAGCGCGTGGTCCTCTGGTTCGGCGGCGAGGACGTCGCCTACGACGTGCCGCTGCGCCGCGTCCACCTCGCGCTCATGAGCGAGTGCTGGCCCGGCTGGGAGGTGCGCTGGGCGCACGAGCACATCACGCAGCTGGCCGCCCATGTCGGCCGTTCTTGGCACGACCTGTTGACGGCGGAGCGCGAGCCCGTCGAGGGCGACTTCCGGGACGAGCCCTTCCCGGTGCCCGGCGAGCACGACGGTGACCTGTGGCTTACGTCGGTCCTGTCCATGCGCACCGCGGACGGGTCCTGGAAGGTCCTCGGCGTGGACGGTCCGGCGCACGCCCTGGCGCTCGTCGGTCCGGCGCTCGCGGAGAGGCTCGCCGCCACGCCCGCGCCCGCCGCCTTCGACTACGCGCAGCACGCACGCGCGCTCCCGACGGGCTGCTTGCACCTGGACCTGGCGAGCCGCCGGTTCGAGCTCTGGGTGGCGTCGCCACACGCGGACTTCGAGCGGCGGCTTCGTGACGCGTGGCCCGGCTGGGAGGTGCGTTGGCATCGCGACCGCTTCGAGGCGGTGACCGAGCTGCTCGCCGACCGTCTCGTCCTGCCCTTCGACACCGAGGCGTCCCTGCTGGCGCAAGTTCGTGCGATCGCCCTGCGCGAGAGTCGGGACCGGAGCGGGCTCGTCCCGCAGCTGGCCGCGGCCCCGCCGATGAGCGCGGGCACTTGCGAGGTCGGCATCAACCCCTTCGCGCTGCGCGACGACCCGGGCCCTTCGCCGGGCCCGCAGGCGGAGAGCGCGTTCGATCGTCTGGTCGAGCGCTGGCGCGCGAAGCGCCGTTCGTCCTGATCGTCAGCGCGATCGCCCGGGGGCGCGCCAACGGGTTGGCTCCCGCGGCCCTTCAGCGTCTCGGCGACCGCGCCACCAGCTCTCGCGTCGCTTTTCGAAAAAGACTGACGGCCTCTTCATCTCCTTCTCGTAGCCAGGTGTGAGACCGCGGCGATGTGCGTCGCGGGAGACGAGAATCCTTGGGAGACCATCATGTCGCAGGATCCTATGATTGCTTGCTCGCTGTCGCCGCCCCGCGCGACACATTTTGCGTTCTTCTTGGCGGTGTCGGTCGCCGCCGTCGGCTGTGGAACGAGCGCGGTCACGTCACCCGACGCGAGCGTCGAGACCGACGGAGAGACCGCGCCCGTGTGCGACCCCGCGTGCGACGCGAACGCCACCTGCCTGTCGGGCGACACCTGTCAGTGCGACTCCGGCTACGTCGGCGACGGCTACGCGTGTGAGCCAGAGTCGTCCCCGGGCTGCGGCGATGGAGCCGTCGACCCCGGCGAGGAGTGCGACGACGGCAACGTCGAGAGCGGCGACGGCTGCAGCGCCTCCTGCGTCACGGAGCGCTGTGGCGACGGCATCGTCAACAACGGAGAGCCCTGTGACGGTGGCAGCGGATGCACCGACACATGCACCATCGACCCTGGCCCGACTCTGAGCTCGAGCGCGCCTGGCGACGGCGCGATCGACGTGCGCATCGGCGAGGCCATCACGCTCGTCTTCTCCGAGCCGGTCGATCCCGACAGCGTCGACAGCTCGACGATTCACATCGGGCCGGTCGGGTGGATGGACGGCGTCCTCTACGATGACACCTCGAGCATGGACGGGACCTGGCAGGTCGACGGCAGCGTCGTGACCTTCCGACCGTCGCGACCCTACTTGCAGGAGTTCAGCACCGCTCACCACATCACGGTGACGGACGGAGTCCGCGATCTCCGCGGGAACGCGGCGACCGGCTCGGTGGTGACCTTCACGACGATCCAGGTCGACCCCGACTTCCGCTATCACATCCGCAACGCGCAGTTCCCGGACCGGCTCGACACCTTCTCGGGCAGCTACGAGACCCACCTCACCACGGTCGACAGCAGTGGGTCCTACTGGAACTTCCCCACCGTGGCGGGAGGCTGGCTCGGGCTGCGCAACGACTACGGAGGGGACGACCTCTATCTGGAGGGCGCCGGTGGCGGCGACCCCGCCTTCCTCGGTCCCTACGGGGGGTTCACGGGGCAGCACTGGCAGATCGCGCAGGTCGAGAGTCGTGACGCGGACGCCGCGGCCGGCGAGAGCCCCTGGCTCTGCTGGCTGCAGACGGAGTCTCACGGCGCGGGTCGAAGCCTCGGCGTGATGTACGGCGACTCGGAGGGCATCGCGATCATCGGTATGGAGGACGTCGGCTTCCGAGACCAGGCCTGGTTCCTCGTCAACGCGGGTCCCCGCCCTACTCGCTAGGACTAGGCCCAAATCCAGCGCCTGGTTCCACGATGCGCCTGTATTTGGGGCTAGAAGCGCCGCAGGCGCGTCGTTTTCGGGTGAAGCGAAGGCGGCTTTGCCGCCGCAGCGAGGGGCTTTTGCGAAAAGCCCCTGACTAGAAT
>JAVJQK010000119.1 GCA_040218145.1 Sandaracinaceae bacterium
CTAGGCCCCAATCAAGCGCCTGAAAAAGCGGAATGGTTGGAATTCACCTGAAAAGCCCGGCGTTCGTGCGGTTGCGAGACCAAACACGAACCGACCCGGGAGCTTTTCAGGTGAGCCGAAGGATACGACGCGCGGTGGCGCGAGACGAGCGGAAGATCGGACGACGACTGGACGCCGCAAAGGGAGGGCTCGCACGACGAAGCGACGGCCCCGAGCTCGCGGGCAACCCACGGCTGGAGTTCGCCGAGCGGACACGGGCGATGCCGTATGGAGGGGTCGGGACGATGCTCAAGCTCGCCCGGGAGGTCGGGCTCATGGCGAAGCTGGACGATGAACTCGACGTCATTCAGCGACCTCACCCCTACACCGACGCCGACCACGTGATGAACATCGCGCTCAACATCCTCTGCGGTGGGCATGTGCTCGACGACATCGAGGTTCGGCGCAACGACATTGTGTTCCTCGACGCGCTCGGCGCACGCTCCATCCCCGACCCGACGACGGCTGGCGACTTCTGCCGCCGCTTCGACGCCGAGGCCGTCTTGCGGCTGATGATGATCGTCAACGACATCCGGGTGGACATGTGGCGCGGGCAGGGGGCCGACTTCGTCGGCGAGACCGCGCGCATCGACGCGGACGGCTCGCTCGTGCCGACCGAGGGCGAATGCAAGGAGGGGATGGACGTCACCTACAAGGGCATCTGGGGCTACCACCCGCTCGTCGTCTCCCTTGCGAACACGCAGGAGCCGCTATGGGTCCTGAACCGCGGCGGCAACCGACCCTCGCACGAGAATGCCGTCCACTTTCTCGACGAGTCGGTCCGACTCGTTCGCCGCGCAGGCTTCTCGGACATCCTGCTCCGCGGCGATACCGATTTCTCGCAGACCGAGCACCTCGACCGATGGGACACGGACGGTGTGCGCTTCGTGTTCGGCTACGACGCCCACCCGGGCCTGGTGAAGCAGGCAGACGCGCTCGACGAGACCGACTACGAGCGCCTCGAGCGCGAGGCGGACCGAGCCTTCGCGGGTAAGCGCCGCGCCAAGCAACCGCGGATCAAGGAACAGGTCGTGCGCGAGCGTGGCTTCAAGAACCTGGTGCTGTCGCACGAGGACGTCGCGGAGTTCGCGTACCAGCCGACGAAGGCGAGCAAGAGCTACCGCATGGTCGCGCTCCGCAAGACCATCGACGAGGAGCGCGGTCAGCTCTGGATCGACACCCACGCGCGCTACTTCTTCTACATCACGAACGACCGCGAGATGAGCGCTGAGCAGGTCGTTCGCGAGGCCAACGACCGCTGCAACCAGGAGCGCCTCATCGAGCAGCTCAAGAGCGGCGTTCGGGCCCTCCACGCGCCGCTCAACACCCTAAACGCGAACTGGGCCTACATGGTCATCGCGTCCCTGGCATGGACCCTCAAGGCGTGGTTTGCGATGCGTCTCCCCGTGTCCCCGCGCTGGCGCGAGCGACACCGCGCGCAGCGCGACCGGGTCCTGCGCATGGAGTTCCGCACCTTCGTACAGACCCTCATGTGGATCCCCGTGCAGGTCCTGAAGACAGGTCGGCGACTCGTCTACCGCGTCCTCGCTTGGCGCCCGGACCTACCCATCCTCTTCCGCCTCGACCGCGCGCTCGACTCGAGCTGACCGCAAGGCCTGTCCGACGCAATGGGGCCCGGGCAGGTCGGCTCGTGAACGTAAACCGCAGGGCACGAGAGGAAGGAACTGTGACCGACGACCAGCAACGGTACTTACCCGGGCTTCGCCCGATGCCGGGGTGCGCTCGGTGCCTCGGAAACTCTGACCGCCCTTGCCCATGGATCAGCAGCCGCTTGATTGGGGGCTAGGGCTCGGCGCTCGGGTCCCGGCTCTCACACGCTGTGAGCGAGCCGCGGAGGTGGCCGCGGTCGTCCTCGGTGCAGGTGAGCGTCGCGCACGCCTCGCGGCTCAGCTCGGGCGCGCGGTCGAAGTAGGAGTAGTCGCCCGTCAGGACCTCGACGGTGCAGCCGCCGTCGGCCGCGGGCGCGACGAAGTAGTCCATCAGGATCGCGGTCTCGGCGGCGTAGAAGGCGCCGCGGCCGTGGCGAGGGGTGCATGTCCGGGCGGCCTCGCAGAAGCAATCGAGCGCGGCGCGCGCCTCGGCGTCGGAGGAGGGCGCGCTCAGGCCGGAGCCGAAGCACCCGCAGCTGTCCGAGACGGCCACGTCGGCCGCGAAGTCGACGGCGCGCGCGTGCTGCCCGGTCTCGGCGAAGGCCTCGCCCCACGGGTCGGCGCACGCGACGGTGAGGGGACGGACGTCGCCCTCTACACCTGCCGCTCCATGGCTGAGCGCGCACCCCACGGCGAGCGTGACGGTCATCGCGCCGATGCCACTGCGTGCCAATCCACCCATGAACGACCCGCCACCGCAGGAACGGTGCCATGCTCCAGCGGGCGTGAGCATCTACGCGACCCTCTGGCAGCTCGAGTTTCCCCGCTACGGCGACGCGCACACCGGCTGCGAGTGGATCCGTGTCTTCGCGGAGGCGGTCCCGGAGCACGTCGAGCCTCCGGAGTTCCTGCCGTGCGACCGGGGCCAGATCGAGGGCGGTCACTTCCACGCGGTGGTGATCGTGACTCGGGCGACGAAGAAGGGGCCTCCTCACGCCGGGCCGCAGGAGCACGTCGACCCGCTGCTGGTGCTCTCCGCCGCCGAGTACGCGGTGACCGACTTCAGCCGGCTGCACGCGAGGATCTGTGACGCGCTGCGGGGCGATCGACCTCGCTTCGTCGGCGAGTCCATGCGGGCCGACGGACGCACCACGCTCGTCTACGAGGACGGGACGAGCCGGGTCATCGAGACTCCGGTGGAGGTCAGCTCGAGCTGAGCGCGCTCAGGAGCTGGGCCGCGGGGAGGGCGCCGAGGGCGAGGGCGGCCCACGCCAAAGGAGCCTGGGAGCCGAGCGCGGCGAGGAGCGGGGCCGCGGTCATCAGCGAGGCGACCGAGAGGGCTCCGAGGGCGCGGGACGTCATGCCCTCCGCACGTAGGGCCCGCAGCGGCGGTCGTCAGTCGCCGATGTAGGGCGCCGGGGGGTGGGCCTCGATGAAGGCGACGGCCTCGTCCGGGGTGTCGCAGTAGCCGATCCAGTCGGCGTACTGGCGGCCGGACGAGAGGCGCTCGAGGAGCGGGGCCACGGGGCGATGGGTGCGCCAGTAGTCGCGGCCGAGGAAGACCATGGGGCTGATGACGTCGAAGGTGCCGTAGTGGTTCTGGGCCGCGTCCATGAAGACCTCCTGGATCGTGCCCGCGCTGCCCGGGGCGTAGAGGACGCCGTGGGTGGCGATGGCCAGCAGGCCGTCCTCGCGGAGGCTGTTCGAGAAGTACTTGGCCGCGTGGGTGGCGAAGAGGTTGGTGGGCTCGTGGCCGTAGAACCAGGTCGGGATGGCCAGGCTCGCGGTGCCGTCGGGGTGGCGCCGCTTGATGGCGAGCGCGGTGTCGAACCAGCCAGCGTCCCGGTAGCCCGGGGCCGCGGAGAGCGCCTCGACCGCGCCGACGAGGGCGGCGTCGTCCTCGCGGGCCAGCCACGCGCCGAGGTTGCAGGCCTCCATGGCGCCCGGGCCGCCGCCGCTGACGAGGAAGTAGCCGCGCTGGGCCAGGCGCTGGGCGATGCGGGCCACGCTGAGGTAGGCGGGCGCGTCCCGCTTCATGGCGTGGCCGCCCATGACCGCGACGGGGCGCTCGCCCCGGAGCAGCTCGTGCTTGGCGTCGTCGATGGCGTGGTCGTGCAGGCGCTGGGCGAGGGCCTCGAGGATGGGGGTCGGCTCGGACGCGCGGCGGAAGGACTGGTAGCGGTCGTAGATGCGCGCGTCGCGTGAGGACTCCCAGAAGCTCGCGGGGCGGCCCTCCTCGTAGCCCTCCATGAGCTCCTCGGGCGTGTAGAGGCGGGGGCGGTAGGGTTGGTAGGGGCGATCTTCGAGGGCGGGGAAGAGGACGGCGCCGCTGGCGCGCAGGTGCTCGGCCACGGGCGGCTCGAGGGCGCAGCCGAGCAGGACGGCGCCCGAGCCGGAGATGTCGAGGAGCCGGGCGTCGAGCCCGCGGAGGTCGAGGCCCTGGATGACGACCTTCTTGAGGTTTCCGACCGCGTCCAGGTGCGCCAGGAGGGCTTCGACGGTTTCGATCTCGACCTGCATCGCGCCCTCGATACGGGACCCCGGAGGCGCTGTCTACGCTTTCGAGGGTCAGAATCGCGCAGGAGGCTTGACGAAAACGCCCTCCGCCCCGTTCAATACGGCCCCGAGCCAGGCTCGGACCGGGAGCGGCGCGCCCCGGCTTCCCCAATTCGCGTCCCAGCGCGACACACCAGAGAGGCGGCAGAGGAGCCCATGTTCGCAGTTGTCATCACGGAAAAGGGTGGTGCCCAGCGCCGGCTGGATTTCGACAAGAACGAGGTCACGATCGGTCGCGTCCAGGGCAACGACATCATCCTGCCCAAAGGCAACGTCTCCAAGCGTCACTCGCGGATCGTCCTGAAGGACAACCGGTTCATCGTCGTCGATCTGAAGAGCACCAACGGTACGTACGTCAACGGCCGGAAGATCACGTCGCCGCTCGTCGTCAAGGCGGGGGACAAGATCTACATCGGTGACTTCATCCTCACCCTCGAGGAGGGCGCAGGAGCCGCCGCTGGAGCGCCGCCGCCCGGGCCGCCCGCCTCGGCGCCGATGCCAGAGCCGAGCGCGCCGAGCGCGCCCGCGCCCGCGCCTCCCGGGCCGCCGCCCGCGCGTCCGTCCGCGCCGCCTCCGCTCCCGCCGCGTCCGAGCGGTCCGGGGCCGGTGGCGCCCGCGCCCGCACCCGCGCCGGCCCCCGCGCCGTCGCCGATGCAGGCGCCCTCTCCCATGCAAGCCTCGCCGGCCCCCGCGCCGGCGCCGGCCCCGTCGCCGATGGCGGCGCCGTCTCCCGCGCAGATGTCGCCGGCCCCCGCGCCCGCGCCGTCTCCGCCGGCCCCCGCGGCGCCCGCTCCGGCTCCGATGGCGCCGGCTCCCGCCCCGTCTCCCGCGCAGATGTCGCCGGCCCCCGCGCCCGCGGCGCCCGCTCCCTCGCCCGCGCCGTCGCCGGCCGCGTCCAGCCCGGGCGCGGACCGCTTCGCGCTCGACGAGGAGCCGCAGGAGGAGAGCTCGGCGCCTTCGCCGCGCGTGGTCTCGTCGTCGTCCGAGGGCTCGGGCCCGAGCGCGTCGCCGACCCCGGCCGGCGGCTCGTCACCCGGCGCGGCCAGCCCGTCGTTCTCGGGAGGGCCTTCGCTCAACCCGTCGCTCAACGGCGCGGGCAGCGAGAAGGACTTCTGGCGCGCGCTCGTCGTCGCCGCGGTCTCCGCCGGCAAGGACGCCGACAGCGCGATGTCGCTCGCGGACGCCATCGTGCGCGCCGCGCGCGACTGACCCTCAGACAGCTCAATCCGAGACGGGGGCGGACTGCTTGACCAGCGGTTCGCCCCTCTCTTGTGTGATCGCGGGGCGATCCTGGCCGGAGTCGGTGTCGAAGAACAACGTGCCCAGCGACACCGCGGCGATCGCGAGCGCCACCACCGCCGCGACCCAGTCCCAGTGCTTGAAGCGCCGCTCGCCGGTCTTCTCGAAGGGGTCGACGTTCGACGCGAGCAGATCGGTCGTGTCGCTCATCGCGTGCCGGGTCGACTGGCCCGCGAGCTCCTCGCGGATGCTGTCCACGCTCTGCCAGGCGCGCGCGCCCCGCGGCAGCTCCGCCTCCTCGGCCGCCCGGGCGAGGGCCTTGCTCATCGAGGCCGCGTCCGGGAAGCGGTCCCCCGGGTCGAAGGAGAGCGCGCGGTCGATCACGCGCTTCAGCGACGCGGGAAGGCCGGGCCTGGCCGTCTCCAGATCCTCGCGCTCGCCGGCGAGGGCCCGGGCCAGGACGGCGTGCGGCGTCTTGCCGCCGAAGGGCGGGCAGCCGGCGAGGGACTCGAAGAGCACCGCGCCGATCGCGTAGAGGTCCGTGCGGTGGTCGAGCTGGCCCGCCTCGATCTGCTCGGGCGCCATGTACTGCGGCGTGCCGACGATGGTGTTGGCGGCGGTGAGGGTCTCCACGCGACCCTCCTGGCTCGCGTCGCGCGAGATGCCGAGGTCGATGAGCTTGACGATCACGCGGCCGTCCGCCTCGCGCTTGAGCACGATGTTGCTCGGCTTGATGTCCCGGTGCACCAGCTCGTGCTCCTCGAGCGCGCTGACCGCGGCGCAGAGCTGGACCCCCAGGTCCGCCACGGCCGCGATGGGGAGCTTGCCGTCGTGGTCGAGCACCGTCGCGAGGTCGGGCCCCTCGATGAGCTCCATGATCAGAAAGGGGATGCTGTCGTTGGTCTCGCCCGCGTCGAGCACCCGCGCGACGTTCTCGGTGCAGAGCCGCGCGCCGAAAATCGCCTCGCGCCGGAAGCGCTCGCGCATCGCCTCGTCGTGCTTGTGCTCCGGGTCGAGCACCTTGAGCGCCACGGGGTAGCCGAGCTGCACGTGCTCACCGCGCAGCACCTCGCCGTGGCCGCCGCGACCGAGCGTGCCGCAGATCCGGAAGCGCCCGGCGACGATCTCGCCCTGCTGGATGGGAGGCTGACCGGTCGGCTGAGTGGGGGATGTGGAGGTCACCCCTTCCGTCAGCGCACAGGGCGTGCCGCGCCCCGGGGCGCGCGTTCCGCGCCGCTCCGCGCGGATCGGATGACACGGCGGGGCGCTCCGCCACGGCGCGTCCCGCCGCGGGTCTCTGACGTCACCATTTGGGAGCCACCCCTCGGGGTGATTCCGTGAAGACGTCTCGCGCGTGAGGCTGTTCGGATGCGGCCCGGCGAGCACGCGATCGTCCTGGGCGCGGGCTTCTCCGGGCTCTGCGCGGCGCGGGTGCTCGCGGCCCGCGGCCTGCGCGTGACGCTGGTGGAGCGGGATCTCTTGACCCTCGAGCCAGGCCCGCGGGCGGGGACTCCGCAGGCTCGACACGCCCACGGGCTGCTCGCGCGCGGCTGCGAGGTCCTCGAGCGGCTCTTCCCGGAGCTCGTGCCTTCGCTGGCGCGGCTGGGCGTGCACCGGGTGGACTGGGGGCGAGACTTCGCGGTGTACGACCGCGGCTGGCTCCCGCGCGAGGAGGTCGGGGTCAGCTCGCTCGCGTGCAGCCGCGACCGGCTCGAGCACGCGATGCGCGAGAGCTTGCTGGAGCGCGGGGAGGTGCGGCTCGAGGCGGGGACGCGCGCCCGGGGGCTGCTCTTCGACGCGAACGGGGGCGTGGCCGGGGTCGACTCGCAGCGAGGGCCGCTGCCCGCGCACTGGGTGCTCGACGCGATGGGTCGGAGCTCGCCGCTGCTCCGCTGGCTCGCGCCGCGCGGCGTGGCCGAGCCGCTCACCACGCGCGTGGTCTCCGGGCGCGCCTACGCGACCCGGCACTATCGCGGGCTCGCCAAGGACTGGTCGGCGCTGCTCGGGGTGACCTCGCCCCCCGACGTGACGCGCGGGGTGATCGTTTACCCGACCGAGAGCGACTGGGACTACGTGACGCTCGTCGGGACCGCGACCGACGCGCCGCCGCGGGACCCGGGCGGCTTCGAGGCGTTCGCCCGCTCGCTGCCGCCGCTCTGGGAGGCGCTCGAGCGCGCCGATCCCTTCTCGCCCGTCTGGTGCCACCGCGACACCGAGACGCGCTATCGGCACGTGGAGGTGCACGAGGCGTGGCCGGAGCGGCTGCTCGTGGTGGGCGACGCGCTCTGCGCGCTGAACCCGGTGCACGCCCAGGGCATGAGCGTGGCGACGCTCTGCGCGGAGGCGCTCGACGACGTGCTGGCCGCCGGCTCCGAGGGCGTCACCCGGCGCTATCACCGCGCGGCCTACGGCGCGCTGGCCGACGCGCTCACCCTCGCGGTGGCCGAGGATCTCCGCTGGTGCACGCCCCCACAGAGCGCGCACCCGACGGTCCCGCGACGGCTCGCCAAGAGGGTCCGGTCCCACCTCGACGCGATCGATCAGCGCGACGTCGCGGCGCGGAGCGCGTACCTGCGGCTCTGGCACCTGCTCGACCCGCTCCCGGCGCACCTGCGCGCGAGGCCGGTCAGCTCGGTGCACGAGGCGCAGTACTCAGCCGCCGCGATGAGCCGCGATGACGTCAAGTAGCCGGTCCACGTCGGACTCGTCGTCGAAGTAGTGGCAGGAGACCCGCACGCCGCCGACGTGGTCGGTGTAGCGCACGGACACCAGCACCGACGCGTCGAGGAGGGCGTTCATGCACGCCTCGTTGGCGGCCGGTGACCCGAGGTCGAAGGTGACGATGCCCGCGCGCTGGGCGGGATCCGTCGGGGTGACCACGCGGGCGCCGCTCGCCTGCAGTCCCTCGATCGCGCGGGAGGCGAGCCCCTCGATGCGCGACGCGATCCGGTCTTGGCCGAGCTCGAGCACCAGCTCCATGGACGCCGCGAGCGCGACGGCGCCCGGGTAGTTGGCGGTGCCGCCCGTCTCGAGCGCGCGCGCCTCGTCGACGAGCCGGTACTCCCGGAACGGCGTGATCGACGGCGTCTGGAAGTACGTGCCCCAGCCGCCGGCCGGGGGCTCGAGGCTGAGGTAGCCGCCGATGGGCATCTTCAGCTCGGCGAGGCGCTCGCCGCGCACGTACATGACGCCGGCGCCGAAGGGAGAGTTGAGCCACTTGTGGCCGCCCGCGATCACCACGTCGACGGGGGTGCGCGAGACGTCGATGGGGAACGCGCCGAGCTGCTGCACGGCGTCGACCACGAGCCACACCCCGCGCTCGCGGCAGAGCGACGCGATGGCGTCGAGGTCGCAGCGGAAGCCGTGGCTCCACTGCACGGAGCTGATGGCGACCATCCGGGTGCGCGGCCCGATCGCGCGCGCGACGTCGTCCACCGAGAAGGTGCCGCCCTCGTGCGCGATGGGGTCGAGCGCGACGCCCTCGAGCTGCGCCCACGGCATGGCGACCTGGAGGAACTCGAGGGAGCTGAGCGCGACCCGATCTCCGTCCTTCCAGTCGAG
The DNA here is from genome assembly GCA_040218145.1 of Sandaracinaceae bacterium. Lineage (GTDB taxonomy): Bacteria > Myxococcota_A > Polyangia > Polyangiales > Sandaracinaceae > JAVJQK01. The sequence goes on from JAVJQK010000119.1 coordinate 9,006, forward strand.
GGCGCGGGCGAGGGTGCTCAGCCCCTCCGTCGTGCTCTCGACGATGGCGATCTCCTCGGGCTTCGCGCCGAGCATGCGCGCGGCGAGGGGGCGCACCGCGGCGCGGGCCTCGTCCATCGCGATGTGCGCCTCGGTGGCGGAGCGGAAGGGGCAGGTCGCGGTCAGCTCCGCGAAGCGGGCGAGCGCGTCGGTGGCCCGCTTCGGCGCGACGCTCACGCAGGCCGCGTCCAGGAAGGTCTTGTCGGAGAGGGCGGCGAACCCGGCCCGGACCTCGCTCCAGTCGATGTCGTTCACTCTTCCTCTTCCTGCGTGCCCGGCGGCCGGATGGTCGGCGGCCCGGGGATCATGGGCGTCTCGCGCAGCTCGTAGAGATCCTGGAGGGTGGTGGCGTGGCTGCCGTCGAGCGCCTGGCGAAGGATCTCGCGCCCCGCGTCGTCGAGGCTCCCGTGGGGGAGCTTGCGGAGCGCGCCCTTCACGACCGACTTGATGGTGTTCTCGGAGGTGCCGAGCTGGTCGCTCAGGTCCTTGCGGGAGGTGCCCGCGATGGCCGCCGCGAGCACGTCGGTCTCGCGCGGGGAGAGCTTGTAGCGGATGACGGTCTCCTCGAGCAGCCACGACACGCGCTGGTCGGGGACGCGCTCGAAGGCCACCGCGCGGCGCAAGAAGCCGAGCAAGGAGCGGCGCCGGGTGGGCTTGGCGTGGAACTCGGCCCGGTAGCGGTGCGCGCGGTTGATGACCTCCGGCGCGGTGTTCGCCGTCAGCACGAGCACCGGTAACATCGGGCGCGTGCCGCGGACCTCCTTGAGGATCTGCGTGCCGGGCCCGTCCGGGAGGTCCTCCTCCATGATGAGGCCGGTCAGGCGCGCGTCGCCCGCGATCACCTCCAGCGTCTCCTTACGCGTGGTGATCGTGCGTGCCTTGCGGATCTTTCGACACAACGACGCCAGGATCTCTGCCGTCGAGGGGTCGGGATCTGCGATGAGGAAACTGCCGACGTGACTGACGGACACGATCCGTGTGCCTCACTCGATGCTGTCCCCCGCGCCCATCACCGAGCCTAGCAGACGCGACGCGCCCTGCGGTGAAAAACACACACCCTCCTACAACCCTTCGGGGTGATTCACGCACCGCATGTGATCCCCCAAGGTGGTGAAGTGCGAACAGGAGTGGGAGGAGCACGAATGCGACGACGAGTAGACCGACCTCGAGCGAGGCTCGGCCGCGCCGTGCTCATCGCTTCCTTGTGCGTAGCCGCGGGCTGCGCGCAGGAAAGCGGTGATGTGGGGGTCCGCGCCGAGCCATTGATCACGCCGCCGGAGATCGCCAACGGCGTCTCCGACATCGAAGGCCGCTACACCTACGCGGACCCGGACGAGGGGGAGTTCACCATCCCCCTCACGCTCAATTTCTGCCTGCCGGGTGAGCTCTGCATCCAGGAGCAGTCGCAGATCGATGGGTCGGCCACGGTGCGCATCGTCTACTCGCGCGCTCGCAACACGGTCGACGTCTACGCGGACTTCGTCGGGCTGCCCTACCGCCCCACCTACGAGAAGGACTTCGACGACAGCACCGACTTCAACCCGCAGTTCATGCGCGTCGAGGACGCGCGCTGGCAGATGTGGCTGATGGGCACGGTCTTCGGCCGCTACCACGAGACGCTCTACTACGACGCGACGACGCTGCAGTTCCTGGGGACGCGCTTCGACTTCGCGCCCCACGGCGCGCGCCCGTTCCCGGCCGAGGGCACCTACTTCACGGCGCCCGCGCCGGCCATCCGCATGATCTGCTCGCCGATCTTCGAGGGCAACCCGGACGGCACCGGCCACCTGCACTTCACCCTGCAGTTCGACCGCATGGAGGACGCGGCGGGCAGCCCGGGCGTGGTCAACACCATCCACCCGTTCGACATCTGCGAGCCCGACGCGCTGACGAACTACTGGACGCAGACCCGCCTGCCCGACGACATGTTCATGAGCTTCGACTACTTCCTGGAGTCGATCTGGAACGGCGAGGGCATCGGCATCGCGATGAGCGCGGAGCCTTACCCGAAGCCCCCGGAGCTCGCCTACCGCGACAACACGTTCATCACCTGGGGCAACATGTACCCGAGCGTGGTGCCTCAGGGCTTCGGCCTCGACTTCCGGAACTTCGGCACCATCACGCCGATCTCGGGCGTCACCGAACAGCTGGACCCGTGGCCGCCCTCGCGCCGCCACCTCTGCGGAAGTGGGAGCTGAGCCATGACGAAGTTCACGAAGTTTGTCCGGTTCGCCTCCATCCCCCTGCTCGCGCTCGGTGTGGCCGTCGCTCTCTCGACGCCCGACGTGAGCGACCCGGTCGAAGCCGACGGCGGCGCGCGTCACCGCGGTGACCGACACGCCGCGGGCGACGCGCTGCCGGGCCTCAGCTCGGATCTGCAAGATCTCTTCGACGAGGGGCGCGACGCGTTCTTCCACGAGTACACGGTCGCGGAGGGGCTCGGGCCCATCTACAACGAGCGCGCCTGCCAGACCTGCCACGGCGGGCTCAGCGGCGCGGCCGGCGGTCCCGACCCGAACGGCGTCGGCTCCGAGTTCGACGTCACGCACTTCGGCTACGACAACCAGGGCTACTACGATCCGCTGCGGGACCTGGGCGGGCCGATCATCCAGCACCGCGACATCAGCGACGTGGCCCCGGGCTGCACGCTGACGGGCGAGACGGTCCCGGCGCAGGCGAACGTGATCTCACGCCGCCACACGCCCGCCGTCTGGGGCTTCGGCCTCATCGACGCCATCCCCGACCAGGAGATCCTGCGCAACCAGGCCATCGGCCGCGACGGCGTCAACGGCGTCGCGAACTGGGGCCGGGAGATGCAGGCCCGCGCGGCGGGACCGACGGCCGCCGACCCGCAGCTCCACGTCCGTGGCCAGGTCCGCGTGGGCCGCTTCGGCTGGAAGTCGCAGACGGCGACCATCGCGCAGTTCACGGCCGAGCCCTTCAACCTCGAGCTCGGCATCACCAACCCGTTCTTCCCCCAGGAGTTCACCGCGTCGGGCCTTCGCTTCGGCCACGAGCTCCCGGCCGGGTGTGACGTCGCCGACTCCATCCCGAACGACGACGACGAGGAGGACTCGCTCGCCCTCTACCACTTCCAGGCGCTGGTCGCGCCGCCGCCGCGGCTCCCCATCCGAGGCCAGGCGCGCGCGGGTGAGGTGCTCTTCGAGCGCATCGGCTGCGCCAACTGCCACACCCCGACGCTGCGCACGGCGCCGGTCTACCGGCTCCGGACCGACTCGGGCTTCGTGCGGGTCCCGCAGCTCGAGAACCAGGACGTGCACCTCTACTCCGATCTCCTCACCCACGACATGGGCGACCTGCTGGCCGACGACGGCGGCACGACCATCGGCCGGGTCATGGGGCGGGCGGACGGACGTCGCTGGCGGACCACCCCGCTCTGGGGTCTCCGCTTCAAGAACGCCCTGCTCCACGACGGCCGGACGGCCAGCGTCGAGGAGGCGATCCTCGCCCACGGCGGCGAGGCGCAGAACGCGCGTGACCGCTTCGCGAGCCTCCCCGCCTCGCGTCAGCGTCACCTGTTGACCTTCTTGCAGCGGCTGTAGAACGAACGCTTGAATCACTGTCCCCCCGCGCCCTACGATGAACACTGGTGCGGGGGGACAGCGCGTGGAAGGAACGAATCGACGTGGAACGAAATCCGACGCTCTCCCTCGTGACCGATGAGCAGGCCGACGAGGACCTGAAGCAGATCTACGAGATGTGTCAGCAGGCGATGGGAGGCGTGCCTCACCTCGCGCGCGTCATCGCGAACTGCAAGGACCTTTTGGGGCCCTTCCTCGGGCTCGCGGGCGCGGTCGCCCAGGAGTACACGGTGCCCATGCGGCTCAAGCAGCTCGCGGTGCTCCGGACCGCGGAGCTCAACGGCTGCGCCTACTGCCGGAGCATCCACGTGCCGAAGAGCGAGCAGATCGGGCTCGACTCGGACAAGATGGAGGGCGTCGCACAGAAGGACATCCCCGACGACGTCTTCTCGCCCGAAGAGAAGATCGTCATCCGCATGACCGACGAGATGACCGGTCGCGTGGGCGCGGAGAAGGACACCGTGGCCCAGGCGCGCGAGATGTTCGGCGAGGCCGGCGTGGTCGAGCTGATGATGACCATCTCCTTCTACAACCTGATGACGCGCCTGGCGGAGACCTCGCAAGTTCCGCTGGAGGGATGAGCGGTGGCTGAGGTCGTCGTCTACCGACGCCCGGGCTGCATGTTCTGCGAGCAGGTCGAGGAGATCCTCGTCGAGAACGGGGTCCCCTTCGAGTCCGTCGAGGTGAAGGAGCGGCACGAGCAGGAGGCCATCAGCCGTCGACACGGCGCGCTGGCGTTCCCGCTCGTGCTCGTCGGCGGCAACTACATCGGCGGCTTCACGCACGTGGTGCAGCTGCACTCGGAGGGGCGGCTCCGCGCGGTGATGCTCGGCGAGAAGCCGAAGGAGTCGGGCAAGCCGGACTCCGGCATGGGCCTCGGCTCGCTCAGCGGCTACGCGGCGCTCGGCCGGCTGCTCAACCAGCGCAAGACCGGCGAGTAGCGCTCAGTCGCTCGACGTGTGGCGCTGCACGAAGCGCACGATCTCGTCCGTCGCCCGCTGCGCGTCCGGCACGCCGGCGAACAGCATGAACGCGTGCACCATGTCGTCGTAGACGCTGAGCTCCACGTCGACGCCGGCCTCGCGCGCGCGGCGGCTCAGGGAGATGGCGTCGTCCCGCAGGGTCTCGAGCGCGCCCGCCTGGACCAGCAGCGGCGGCAGGCCCTCGAGATCCGCGAAGAGCGGCGAGACGAGCGGGTGGTCGCGTCGCACGTTCCGGGCGAAGCGCTTCGCGTAGACCTCGAGGACGCGCGCGTGCACGTAGTCGTAGCGCTCGTTCTCCCGGATGGAGGGCGACGACATGGTCAGGTCGACCCACGGCGACAGGACGGCGGCCGCGGCGGGGAGCGGATCTCCGGCGTCTCTCAGCGCGAGCAGGGTGCTCATGGTGAGCCCGCCGCCGGCCGACTCGCCCGCGATGACCGTGCGGCTGGCGTCGACCCCGGCGTCGAGCAGGTAGCCCCACACGCGGCGCGCGTCGTCGAGCTGGGCCGGGAACGGGTGCTCGGGCGCGAGCCGGTAGTCGACCGCGAACGCCTGCACCTTCGCCCGGCGCGCGAGCTTGGCGATGTACTCGCGGTGGGTCGCGATGGAGCCGATCGAGTAACCCCCGCCGTGCAGGTACACGAGCACGCGGTCGGGGTCGGCGCCGCGGGGACGGAACCAGGCGCAGGGCACGCCGTCGGCGTCGGCCGCCGTGACGGTCACCGACGCGTTCGCCGCGGGCGGCTTCGAGAGCGCGTGCAGCGCCCGTCGTTGCAGCCCGAGCGGCAGGAGCGTCGAGCGCTTCCCGTAGTGGTGCATGAGGCGCATCCACGCCTCCATCTCGATCGACCACGCGTCCCGCACCGGCCCGCGCATGCGCCGCCGGAGCTTCGCGGTCTCCATGAACGCCTTGCCGATCCATCGTCGAGCCATGACGGAGGGTAGCAGTCCGTTGAAGAACCTCGCTCCTCGTCTCTCGGGCGGGACGACCCGTCTCTCGGCCCGTGTCTCCTCGAAAATGCTGGAGCATTTCCTCGTCGCCCCGAACCGAGAACCGGGCCGTCGCGCTCCGAGATCCTTCGGG